>JAGYOT010000156.1 GCA_018399455.1 Desulfobacterales bacterium | reverse complement strand
CCGAGGGTTGCAGCGCAACGCAGATATTGGACTTTTTACGAAGCCATCACGATTTAAGACTTGAACCAGATTCATGCATCATCCGGGCAAGGATTGTAATGACAGGATTTTTTAAAGTCACCCCTCTTGAAACCGTTTTTGCGTTAAGGGAGCAGGTTCCGGTTCGGCCGGTCGAAACACTTCCCCTGCTTGAGGCCGGCGGTCGAATACTGGCCGAAACGATTATTCCCGCAGCCAATTATCCGGAGTTCAACCGCGCCACCATGGACGGCTATGCGGTCCAGGCCAACGCCACCTTCGGCGCTTCGGAAGCCAACCCGGTTTACCTGAACTTGATCGGGCAGATCGCCATGGGGGAAAAACCCCCCGCCGCTATCGGTTTTGGAGAAGCCATGGCCATCGCGACGGGCGGTATGCTGCCTGAAGGCGCTGACAGTGTGGTTATGAGTGAATACGTCACCCCGATCGATGCCGCAACACTGGAAATCGTCCGCAGTGTGGCACCCTGGAGCAACGTCATTGCCATAGGCGAGGATATGGCAGCCGGCCAACAACTTTTGACTTGCGGCACAAGACTTCGCGCCCAGGAATGCGGAGCGCTGGCCGCCCTCGGGTTCAGCCGGGTTCCGGTATTCCAAAAGCCGGTGATCGGAATTGTTTCCACGGGAGATGAAATTGTGCCCATTGACGTCCGCCCAAGAATCGGGGAAATCCGGGATATCAACACCTATACCCTGGCCGGGATGATCTCGGACTGTGGCGCAACTGCCAGATCTTACGGCATTATCGCCGATGATGCGGCAAAGCTTGAACAAACATGTCTGGAGGCAATGGCCTCCGTTGACATGCTGCTTATTTCCGGGGGCAGTTCGGTGGGCACACGGGATATCACCATTGAAGCCATCAACCGCCTTCCGGAAGCCGAGATAAAGGTCCACGGCATTCCGCTGAGCCCCGGCAAGCCCACCATCCTTGCAAGCTTTGGAAAAATTCTGATCTGGGGGTTACCCGGGCAGGTGACATCGGCCATGATTGTATTCGACCGTATCGTGCGCCCGTTTATCCAACATATGACCGGCCGCGGCGCCCCCCCCGGCTACCGGGACATTACTGTGCCGGCCGTTCTGACCCGAAACCTGGCCTCCACCCCGGGCCGGACCGACTACATCCGGACCCGTCTCGAACCTGGCCCCGACGGCTGGAAAGCGATACCGATCCTTGGTAAATCAGGTTTGATCAACACGATGCTCAAGGCTGACGGGCTGATTGAGATTGACATGAACTCAGAGGGCCTTGAAAAAGGAAGCCTGGTTAACGTAATTTTATTTGCTTGAAAGAATTTTAAACTCATGCCTGAATCCAAACGAAATATCTACCTTCAGAAAAAAACACTGGAAGCGGCGCGGCAGATTGTGTTTGACCGGTTTGGACACCGGCAGACGGCAACCGAGTGGGTCCCTGCGGCGACAGCGACCCGGCGCGTTTTGGCGGCGCCTGTCCATGCAGCCCTCTCGTCGCCCAACTTTCATGCCGCAGCCATGGACGGCGTGGCGGTTAAAGCCGCTGACACTTTCGGGGCATCTGAAAGCAGCCCTTTGCAGCTCTGTCTCGGGCGTAATGCCTTCGCCGTCAACACCGGCCACATCATGCCACAGGGCTGCGACGCTGTTATCATGATCGAGCAGATCAATATACCGGCCGCCGACCGCATCGAAATCGAGGCCCCTGTTTATCCCTGGCAGAATGTTCGCAAAATGGGCGAAGACATGGTCGCCACTGAACTTTTGTTTGCCCGAAACCATAAGATCACGCCTTATTGCATCGGCGCCCTCATTACGGCAGGTATCTCCCGTGTCTGTGTCTGGAAAAAACCAGGGGTATTAATCATTCCAACAGGCTCTGAACTGGTGGACCATGAAACCGCCGATCCCAAAAAAATCCCTCCCGGCCGGATCCTTGAGTCCAACTCCCATATGCTGGGGCAGCTGGTGGAAAGCTGCGGCGGCGTTTACACCCGCCATGATATTGTGGCCGATGAGATCTCAGCGATCCGCAGCGCACTGGAATCCGCCGACTTGACAACCTTTGACCTGGTATGCGTCCTTGGCGGTTCGTCTGCAGGCTCAGAGGATTACACCCGGGCGGTTATCGCAGAGATGGGCGAAATCTACATCCACGGAGTCGCCATGATGCCCGGAAAACCCGTCATCTGCGGAAAAATAAACGAGGCCCCGATATTCGGCATTCCGGGCTATCCCGTATCGGCCATCATTGCGTTCGAACAATTAATCCAGCCTGTTCTGCTCAGAATGCTTAATCAGCCGGAACCTGAGCCGACCCTCGTCAAGGCGCTGCCGACCCGAAAGCTCCCCTCGAAACTGGGGGTGGAGGAATTTATCCGCATCAAGCTCGGGAGGGTCGGAGAAAATCTTGTTGCCACCCCCCTTGCCCGGGGTGCCGGCACCATTACAAGCATTACGGAAGCTGATGGAATCATCCGAATTCCCGGGGATATGGAAGGCCTGGCAGCGGACACCCCGGTAGCGGTCAATCCGCTGAGGCCTTTGAGCCGGATTTATCAAAACATTGTCTGCGTAGGCAGCCATGACAACAGCCTGGACGTGATTGCGGACATGATCAGGGAGAAAAGCCGCGAAGCTTCTCTTTCTTCCAGCCATGTTGGCAGCATGGGCGGTCTTATGGCGGTTAAAAAGGGCCTGTGCCACATGGCCGGCTCCCATCTCCTGGATACCAGCGACGGCAGTTATAATATTTCCTATATAAACCGTTATCTGCCGGAAAAGCCAGTCAGCCTGATTCATCTGGTCAACCGGGACCAGGGCCTGATTGTCCGGCCCGGAAACCCCAAGCAAATCAAAGACATCAAAGACCTGGTCCGTCCGGATGTTCAGTTCATCAACCGCCAGGGCGGCTCAGGCACACGGATTCTGCTTGACTACCACCTTGACCGGTTGAATCTGAAAAGCGCCGAAATCGCCGGCTATGCCAATGAAGAGTACACCCATATGGCAGTGGCGGTGGCGGTTTTAAGCGGTGCGGCGGATGTAGGCCTGGGCATCCATGCAGCCGCCAGGGCGCTGGAGCTCGAATTTATCCCCGTGATGACCGAGTCCTATGATCTTTTGATCCCCGAAGAATTCATGGATATGCCCAATATCCGGCTGCTGCTCGATATTATCGGCTCGGAGCAATTCAAATCCCGGGTTGCTGACCTTGGCGGGTATCACCTGGAAAACGCCGGGAATCTGGTCTGGAAAAGTCACAGCGACAATGCCTTATGAATTAGTCGATCATACCGCAGATATGGGGGTCACCGTCAGGGCCGGGAACCTGCGGGAGCTTTTTGAAACCGCATGCCAGGCCATGTTTGACCAGATTGTTGATCGCCGGAATTTAAAAGGGCGTGACAAAACACAGCTCCGCATTACCGGCATCGACCTGTCGGATCTGATGATCAACTGGCTGCGGGAACTCCTGTTTTTATGGAACGGGCACCAATACCTGGTTAAACAGGCAAGGGTTGTGCATATAGAAGAAAAAGCCCTGAACGCCCGGATCGCCTATGATCCTTATAACCCCGGAATCCATGAGGTTTTAACGGACATCAAGGCAGTCACCTATCATGGCATCGACGTGAGGGAAGCCGGTGCAGGGTGGCAGGCCACGGTGATTTTTGACGTGTAAACAGAGTGAGCGTGTTATGGAACTTATTCAAATTGACTCTTACCGCTGGGAAATCCAAAAATCAGGCGCCATGCGCGTCCCGGCTCGCATTTATTCAAGCGAGCGTCTGATTGAAGCGGTAAAACAGGATGAAACCTTTCGTCAGCTCGTCAATGTCGCCCAACTGCCGGGTATTCTATCCGCCGCCCTGGCCATGCCTGATATGCACTGGGGCTATGGGTTCCCTATCGGGGGAGTCGCCGGATTTGACTGCGAAGAAGGAGTGATTTCACCCGGAGGAGTGGGCTATGACATTAACTGCGGCGTTCGTTTGGCCGTCACCAGGCTCACGCACGAGGAGATCCGGACCAGGATGGATCACCTGGCCGATTGCCTCTACCAAAAAATTCCAACCGGCGTAGGTTCAACCGGAACGCTCAAGCTCTCCAATGCGGATCTCAAAAAGGTGCTGAAGCAGGGCAGCCCATGGGCGCTCTCCAGGGGATACGGGGAAGGCGCCGACATTGAGCATACGGAAGATAAAGGCTGTATGCCGGATGCGGATCCGAATACGATCAGCAAGAGAGCTATGGAGCGGGGCCGCCGGCAGCTTGGCACCCTCGGCTCGGGCAACCATTTCCTCGAGGTCGGGGTAGTGGAAAAAATCCATGACCAGGCGGTTGCCGATGCTTTCGGCCTGGCCGAAGGTCTTGTCACCGTACTTCTTCATACCGGCTCCCGCGGCCTGGGGCATCAGACATGCGATGATTTTCTGGCCGCCATGACAAGGAATTTGAATATTGACGGCATGGCGCTGCCGGACCGCCAGCTTGCCTGCGCCAAAATCGGTTCCGCCGCCGGCATCAAGTACTACCGGGCCATGGCCTGTGCCGCCAACTATGCCTGGACCAACCGTCAAATACTGCTTAACAACGCCCGGGACGCATTCCAGCAGGTGCTGGGCATCAGCCCGCGGGATTTGGGGATGAAACAGGTCTACGATATATGCCACAATATCGCAAAATTTGAACAGCACACGGTTGAAGGGAAAATCCGGCGGGTATGCGTCCACCGGAAGGGCGCAACACGGGCCTTTCCGCCGGGGCACCCGGACCTCTGCGAGGATTTCAAAAAAACCGGCCAGCCGATACTCATTCCCGGGGACATGGGCACCGCATCCTATGTCCTTGCCGGCACTCAACGCGCCATGGATGAAACCTTCGGCTCCACCTGCCACGGGGCCGGTCGGCTGATGAGCCGCAATGCGGCTAAAAAATCCGCAAAAGGCCGATCGATTGAAAAAGAGCTTCTGAGCAAGGGCGTGATTGCCCGCTGGACGGGAAAATCAACCCTTGCCGAAGAAATGCCCCAGGCTTACAAAGACGTGACAGAAGTGGTCCATGCAGTGGAAGGTTCCGGCATTTCAAAAATCGTTGCCAGGCTAAGACCCCTTGCTGTGATTAAAGGATAGGCAAAATCGACTGCGACGCGCAACAAACATGAAGGAGGCCGCAATGAATCCGGAAATATTCAGGGAGTATGACATCAGGGGAATTGTTGACAAGGATATTAATGAAGACGATGTATTTGCTCTTGGGCGGGGCATAGGCACCTATCTCAACCAACACGGATGCGAGCATCTCAGCCTGGGCCGCGACTGCCGCCTTTCCTCCGGCCGTTTTGCCGAACAGATGATCAAGGGGCTTACCGCAACCGGATGCCATATCACGGATATCGGCGTCTGCCCGACACCGG
>JAGYOT010000155.1 GCA_018399455.1 Desulfobacterales bacterium | reverse complement strand
TATGGTTGAAGATAACATGAAGGTGGAACAGCTGGCAGAGAAGCTAAAAAAGAAAGCTCTGGATGCCTATCAGGAAAGGGAGCAGGAACTGGGCACTGATGTTTTGAGGAACCTGGAAAGACTGATAATGCTTAATGTTATAGACAACCGGTGGAGAGAGCACCTGCTGGAAATGGATTATTTAAAGGAAGGCATCGGGCTTAGGGCTATTGCCCAGAGAGACCCCCTGGTAGAATACAAACATGAAGCCTTTGGCCTGTTTAAAGACTTGATTTCAGAGATTAGGTCTGACACGGTAAAGCTGCTGTTTAATGCCAGGGTGGTAGAGAAAAGACAGGAGCCTAAATCCAATCCCCTGGAAAATATAACTACCAGTGGACCGGCTAAAACCGGAAAGCCTAAAGCTAAAAGCCAGCCCCAGGGTCAGCAGAAAGTGGGTAGAAATGATCCCTGTCCCTGCGGCAGCGGTAAAAAATATAAAAAGTGTTGCCTGAACAAAGATAAATCTTAAAGGCTGCTCAATATTTTGTACCGCGTATTTTGGACAGGCTGCTACGTATAGCTTTTTATATTCTCAGTCCACGCTTAAAATTAGCGGTCCAGTATATGGCAAGTATTGGATTCGGCTTTGTTCAGGCGGCATTTTCTCCGGCCAGCATGTTCATCATCAACCGGATCATTACATCCTTTTCCGCCGGATCGGACTCAGCCACCAGAAGCGTCAGGGCGGCCAGACCGATATCATTGACCACCTGGACCCCCTCTTGATTGACCAGCCGGCGGTTTCGATTCAGAAAGTCCACAAAGAGAAAAGCGGCGCTGCGCTTGTTGCCATCAATAAACGGATGATTCTTGACTACAAAATACAGCAGATGGGCCGCCTTTGATTCAACCGAGAGATAGGCCGGCTCGCCGAATACGCTTTGATCGAGATTGCATAGTATAGAATCAAGCCCATTGTCTCGTTCCCGGGCGAAAAGTTCTGTTGCCTGTCCGCGATGCATCAGGTCGGCTTTCAGACCGGCCAATGCCGTCCGCGCCTCGTCAACCGTTGGCAGCCGTCCCCCCGGCCGGGCTTTGGGCTCTGTGAGCAGCCCTTCGTCATATCGATGCAGTAGTAGGAAGGTCTGTGTATAACTGGCAAGAAGGTCTACTAGGCCGCGCCCCCTTTCAGTATCTAATTCGGGGTGTTGGGCAGCCTTTCGCACCAGCCTCATGGCGGCCTCCAGTTCCCGAGCATTTTCTTCTAAGCGCCGGCGGTTCAGGGTCCATCCCTGGAGCAGGTGTTCGCGCAGCACTCGAGTGGCCCACTGGCGGAAGCGGGTTGCCCGGGCTGAATTGACCCGGTAGCCCACTGAGATAATGGCATCGAGATTAAAGTATTCCACTTGGTAGGTTTTGCCGTCAGCGGCAGTTGTTGCAATTTTTGCAACAACTGAATTCTGATCCAACTCTTTGGTATTAAATATATTTTTCAAATGACGGGATATAACGGATTTGTCGCGTCCGAACACCTCGGCAAGTTGGTTCAAAGAAAGCCAGACGGTTTCATAATCAGGATCAATCCGGACTTCCACAGGCTTATCCGCGTCCTCATAAATTATGATGGCACTGCGATGCGTCCCGCTCATGTGGTGGCCTCTTTGCGTTTGTTATCCGTGTTCGCCGTCAATTGTCCGGGAAAAGCTTTTTGAAGCAGGAGCATATCATCGATATTGTTTGAGATTTTTTCAAACAGCAGCCCTGCCATACGTGGGTATGTCAGCATTGATTCCCGTGATAGGGTATTTGCTCAAATACGCCAAAAGAGGGCAGGGCAATGCCCTTTTTAGCCCAGCATCCAGACAACGCGCCTGAATTTTTATCTATATTATCATTTCAGAGGCCGACATGCAATTTTTTGTGCGCCTGAGGTTAGTAACAAGTAATCTGTCAGGTCTATGATAGCCGCCGAGCAAGTGGTAAATAAGCCTGCCGGAAGAGCTATAGGCGATCCGGTAAAAACTTTCTTTCTTGAGCTTTTTTATTTGCTATTGCACCATGCGGCTATGCCACGGCAGAAATGCGGGATTATTACTCTTGAGGAATATCAGAACCAAGGTGCAGAGCTGACAGGACGCCGCAATTGAGAATTTTTGCAAGCATCGTGGAATTGGTATTAGCGCAATATTTCGAAAATGAGTACCCCGGCAAGGATATGCCCAAAAATCAATGGCTGTTTTAGTCGGTGCGAGGGTATTTTTTTGCCTTGATATAGGCTTTTAATGGGTGATCCTCGAAATCTTTGCCGAGAATTTCTGAATTAATTCGACCTTGACAAATTAAACCGATTTAATAAGATTTTAATCAATGCCATCAGCTCGATGAGGATGAAGTGGTAACTATTTAAACGAAAATAGAATATTACGGAGAGCGATGTGATTAGAAAATATTCTTGTAAAAAATTTGCATTGTTCCCACTATTGGTATTTATCGGACTCATATCATATTTGGGCACGTCTCCGTCTTCTGCGATTGGTGCCTGGACCTCAAACGGGCCCTACGGCGGTTCTATAAATAGTCTGACTATAAATCCCTCAAATTCCGATATTTTGGTTGCAGGGACAGAGGATGGCATTATTAAAACGATAAACGGAGCAACCACCTGGATGCGCAGTGGGCTACGCGGGGTAACCGTAAATGCTGTCAAGATCGCTCCGAGCAATGGAAATATAATCTATGCAGCGACTGATAGTGGAATCTACAAAAGTGAAAACAGCGGAGA
Source organism: Desulfobacterales bacterium (assembly GCA_018399455.1). Taxonomy (GTDB): domain Bacteria; phylum Desulfobacterota; class Desulfobacteria; order Desulfobacterales; family Desulfosalsimonadaceae; genus M55B175. The sequence continues at coordinate 2,676 of JAGYOT010000155.1, read as the reverse complement.
TGCCTGGTCCCTTGCGGGATTTACCGGAGAGGATGTTGATGCTTTAGCCATCCATCCATCTGATCCAAGCATTGCTTACATAGCAACAAATGGGGATACGATTGGTATTTTTAAGAGCGTGGATGGCGGGGCGTCCTGGGAGGTAAAATATTGCGATGAAAATCTAGATGAGGTCAATGTGCTTCTCATTAGTCCCGACAACCCCCAATATATTTTTGCCGGCATACGCAATGGCTACAACTGCGTTAATTTTTGCAAGAGCACAGATGGAGGCGAAAATTGGGTAGCAAGCAAAATAGGCAGGACAAGCACCCCCTCAGTCATATTTTTAGCAACGACTCCGGCAGGTTCAGTCCCTTCTGTTATATACGCAGCCTTGGGCCGAAGAGAAGATGATACATATAAAAGTGTTTTCATGAGCATTGATCAGGGGGACACGTGGCAGCCAATCGAAGTGACCGACTCCATTATGCCGGTTGGTATTGCTGTGAATCCAAATGATCCTGATGTTTTATATCTCGGGGAAGGTGGCTCACGCGAGAAGGGCCCGAATTTTTATAAAAGTACGGATGGAGGAGACACGTGGTCCGCCAAGACAGACGGACTTCCGGAAGGAGGGCCTTCTGCTATCCTGGTAGACCCGGAAAATGGAAGCATCTACGTGGGATTTTCCGATACAGGCCTTTTTCGGTCAACAAATGGAGCTGGAAGTTGGTCCCTGGTGCCTATAGGACGGGCAAGCATTGAAGACATAGCCGCCAGTCCGACGGATTCGGAGACTGTATTTGCTGCAGTCGCAGGTTTCGGCTATCCGCGTCTGGCCAAGACTAATGATGAAGGTACGACATGGGAGTACCTGGAGAATTCACCTGACGAACTTGGCGCAGTGGCGTTGCAGCCGGGTGACCCGAATACCATGTTCGCAGGGGATGACACGGGACGCCTTTACAAAAGCACAGATTCTGGTCTCAATTGGGAGGAGGTACACTATTTTGACGGAAGGCCAATTAAGGATATATGCATAAATCCTTCCAACCCTGCCGTCATTCTGGTGGCTGCTCAAAGATATGATTCTTATATGATGACCTATTATGGAGGTGTTTTCAGGAACACGGACGGAGGAAGCACTTCTTCATGGGATTTTACATGTAACTGGTGGCGGCCGTGCTCCTTGAGGTCTAATCCGAATAACCATCAAGTTGTGTATCTTGGTGTTGAAAAATTGGGATATGTGATGCGATCGGAAAACGGGGGAATCGACTGGGTGAATATAAGTCCTTCATCACCAAGCTTGCTCTGAGCCCTGGTCAGCCCAAGAGAGTATACGCTGGCACGGCCTCTTCCGGAGTATGGAGTACCAGCGCGTATTACGACGGTCTTCCCGATGTCAATGTTATGCCTGGGATTCCGCTGCTTCTATTGGATTGATTGTTATTAGAAGTTAACTCAAAAGGGCAGGGCTTTCACGGTCCTGTCTTTTTATATCGAAAGTGAATATTCGACTATTGTTTCAGTTATGCGTCAAGCCTTGCCGGTACGTATAATTCAAACAGAGTCCTGAAATTTTATCGCCAAGGCAATATAAGATATTATGGCTGCTCGCCCCGAGCTTTTGATGATGGATAGGCATGGATAGCCCGAGCACTACGGCTATCATGGCTCGCGGCGAAATCCCTTCCGATTGAGCACATTGCCAGAATATTCCCTCACCCCCGTTCAACCGATTGGACAATCCCGAATCGTCGCCAAAAGAATACGGCCCTTCATCCACCCCAAGTGCCATTGCCTCAGGCAATCCGATAATCTCTATTCCGCCCCGTTAAGCCGCGTTTTCAACTTTCCGGAGCATTTAAAAGTAACCACTCTGCGGGCATCTAAAAACATATCATCATTGGTTGCCGGGTTTCTTCCTCTTCTGGGTCCCTTATCTTTCACCTGAAATTTCCCAAATCCAGAAACCAGAACGTCTTCTGTCAGCGGCGGCGTGAAAATGTCATAAAAATGGCGGTTTAAAAATGTCTGTAGTTGTAGCTTGGATTCAGACTTGCCGATGCTGATCAATTTTGCGTTATTACATTAATTTCAAGCCGGCTTCGGCTTGCCGCCGGCGCAGGCAAAATAGAGTCATTGAGGTTCGACCCGGTCTTTCATCCGATAACTGGTGCCTTCAATAACGATAGTCTCCGCATGGTGCAAAAGCCTGTCAAGGATGGCGGATTTCAGCGTGGCATCGTTGTTGAAGATTTCCGGCCAGTCCTTGAAGGCACGGTTGGATGTGATCACCATCGCCCCCTGCTCATAGCGAAGGCTGATGACCTGGAACAGGAGATCCGCGCCGGCCTTGTCAATCGGCAGATAGCCCAGTTCATCCAAGATAAGAAGGGCGGGCTTGGTGTATTTCTTTAGCTCCTGCTTCATACGGCCGGCAGCCTGAGCGGCGGACAGGGTATTAACCACATCGACAGCCGAGGCAAAAAGAACGGGATAGCCCTTAAGGCAGGCGGCGTAGCCCAGGGCTGTGGCCAGGTGGGTTTTTCCCTTATGTAAAGCTTTACATAAGGGAAATTATGCGAAGCATTCACTTATGTAAATTAATGAAGCTAATGCCTTTCCGATTCAAATGATAGCGCATAATCACTTTCCATAATATTATCCTTGAAACTTGAAACCATTTCA
>JAGYOT010000154.1 GCA_018399455.1 Desulfobacterales bacterium | reverse complement strand
AGAGCGCTTTCCCCGAAATCTGAAAAAAGCACCTCCGGCTGAGGCCGCCGGTAGATACTGGAATTATTCACGGCAATATTCAGAAGGGTTTCCCTGACCAGCTCAGTATCCGACCCATAGGCTACGCCTACCGTTATGGTGCGCCGGACCCGGGCGTCCTTGAAGCTCCAGTTGGTGAGCTGGCGGCTCACAAAATCGGAATTGGGAATAATGAGATCGGCATTGTCGTAGGTTTTAACCTGGGTGGCGCGCACATTGATTTTGGTTACCGTCCCCCAGATGCCGTTGATCTCGATCACATCCCCCACCTGAATGGGGCGCTCAAACAGCAGGATAATACCGCTTATAAAATTGCTGAATATATTCTGGAGCCCGAATCCAAGGCCAATCCCCAAAGCGCCGAACAAGACCGCGAGCGAGGCCGTGCTGATGCCGATAACGCGAAAGACGACCATAATGCTGATCACCCACCCGATATAGCCGCTGATGGTGGTGATGGAATCTTTAAGCCCCGGTTCCATCTCCCGACGGGCAAGTAGCTTTTCTCTTAGCAGGGCCTTCCAGATCGCCACAAACGTATGGGTAAGCAGAACAATCAATACAGCCACCGCCAGGTCCAGAACGCTGATCTGCATATCGCCCAGATTCACCTCATAATTGACTGCAAAAAACAAATCCCCGAGAAAGTTCTCCCTTGCCCCCCACGCCAGGGGCACGGCCAAAACAGCTGCTATCAGAAGACCTGTTTTCCCCAGGCGGATCAAAAGCCACCTCACCGGCATAGGCCTTTCCTGTCCCGGTTCCGAAACTTCTTCCTCAGCTGCCTCACCCCCGGGCGAAACCTCCTTTAATACACGGTATAAAACACCAATCCATAAAAAAACGGCTGAAGTTCTGGACAGTGAAGTGTACCAAAATCCCGCCATCCCTCCGAATCCGATGAGCTCAAAGAACAGTCCGGCCAGGACGACACCGTAGCCGACCGCCGGGAGAATAGGCCTGGCAGCGACAAACCAGCGATTTTCGACAAGGGGTGAGGCTTTGAAATAAAAATGAAAGCGGCGCCAAAAGACAACGCTCCATATCAGCAGGCCGACTTCAAAGACAATCCGGGATAGCAACAGCAGCATACCGGTTTCACCAAGCGCCGTCTTCAGGAGATAATAAAGCACCCCAAAGGCCATGATGCCGTAAAGCAAGACTTTCAGATACATATGGAGAAAACGGTAAAACGGGGCCTGGGTGTCCGACCAGAGCACATGAAAAAAATTAAGCCACCACCGGACCATTAAAACAACGATCAACACCTCGGCCAGCAAATGCAGCAAAACAAACAGGGGCGTAAACTCGTAGGTCGGTTTGACCGGGAAAAAGAGGATATAGAGAATCGCACCCGCCAGAAAAAGCGAGCGCCGGACGAGCCGAACGGTGAGATACTGCCAGAAATTACCTGTTTCCTCGCACCTGTCCCGCAGGCGGAGGAAAAAACGCCGCACTAATCCAAGCACGCATTCCATGGCGGCAAGCAGCAGAAAAAAGACCAGAACAAACAGGGTATAAGCCTTTTGATCACTGATTCCGATATCTTTCCAATAGGCGTAGGAAAAAACCTGGCGGGTCTTTTGGGCCAGACGCGCCCCTTCAGCCTGAATTTGCTTCAGCCCCAGCTGGCTGAGAGGATTGACGCTTCGCTTTAAAAGCCGATATTGCGCCCGCTCGGCAATCTGCTGCTCAAAATGCGAGGCCGTTTTCTGGTATTCGGACTGCATCTCCCGGATTCGCGCCAGAAGACCCTCATAGATGGCTTCTATATCAGCCACGACCTCCTGCTGACGCGACAGGATGTCGATCAGGCGGATGAGCTTTTCCTGCGCTTTTCGACTCCATCCGGATTCGGATGCATCACCCTTGATATTGGCTTTCTGTTCCTTATAAGAGTCTAGGTTGTTCCGGATCGTCTCTTTCTTGCGGCGCAGTTCGGTTAATCGTTCCTGTATTTCCTTAACCCGCTCGGAAAGCTTGTTGAGAGTGGCCAGGTGCTGACTCTTCGCCTCCTGCAGTTCGTATTCAGGAATTGTAGGCAATACCAGAATGTTGCGGTGGGCACTAAGCTGAATCTGATATACATCCAGCCGCTCCCGGCACAACTGCTCATATTCCCGGGCGTCCGTCAGCTGCCGGCGAAAATCCTCTTGCTGCTCTTGTTCCACCGCGAGGCTTTCCGCAAGGGATTGATCCAGAAGCTGATAAGGCGATGGCTCATGGTCCTCCGGCGCCCCCGCCTGAGGGGCCTGGGCCCGGGCCAGGCAGGGCCCTCCGGTCTCCATGCCCGAACCAACAAGCAGCAGCGCCCACAAAAAAACAAGGCTCAAACCGCGGATAAACCGCACATTGTACTTTTCCTCTGCCCCGCCGTTTAGTTGCCGGCCCAAATTCATTGATCCCCGGAAAGAATGAGTTTATAGTTATTGTTTTTGGTGATTTTTATTGTTTACCATAAAATTGATGGATTTTGCCATAACAGAATGAACTGATGCAAAGAAAATTCAATTATTTTACGCACCATTGGATTACTGCGGATATCAAACTGAAGGCTTTAAAGATATTGTCCGATGACCTCTTTTAACCTTATTCGGCCCTATTTCCGTCAACGCCGCAAACTGATCATTACGGGCATCATCTGCCTGATGACAGTGGATGTGCTGCAGCTGTTTATTCCCCGGGTAATCAAATGGGCAGTGGATGATCTGACTGCCATGGACATCGAATGGGCCGGTCTCGCCCGCTATGCCGGCTACATTCTGCTCATTGCGGGGATTATGGCCGTTCTGCGGTTCGTCTGGCGCCGGTTTTTGATCGGGACGTCCCGGGTGGTTGAGGAAGGCCTGCGAAACCGCCTGTTCTCCCATATCCAGGCCCTCTCTGCGGGCTATTTCGACCAGGCCAGAACCGGCGATTTAATGGCCCATGCCACCAATGACATCAACAACATCCGAATGGCAGTTGGAATGGGCATGGTGGCCTTTACGGACGCCGTTTTTCTCGGGACCGCCGCCATCTGCTTCATGGCCTATATTAATGTTAAACTCACACTTTTTGCCCTGATTCCCATGCCCGTGATTATTGTTCTGACCCGTCGGTTCGGCCAGAAAATGCATCAGCGCTATACCACGGTTCAACAGAGTTTCTCCGAACTCACGGAGGTGGTACGGGAGAGTTTTGCGGGAATCCGCATCATCAAGGCATACAACCTGCAGCCTGTTGAGTATGATCGCCTGGGAAGGGCTTCACAAAACTATATCACTGAAAACCTTAAACTGGTTCGCATAACGGGCAGCTTCTTTCCCATGATGATCCTTTTCACCAATATCAGCCTGACCATTGTGGTTTTCCTCGGCGGCCGGCAGACCATTACCAGCGTTATCACACCCGGAGATTTCGTTGCCTTTATAAACTACCTGAATCTGCTCACATGGCCCATGATGGCGATAGGCTGGGTCACCAATCTCATTCAGCGTGGAGCGGCCTCCCTGGACCGGATCAACAACATTCTTGAAACAAGGGCGGAGATTGTGGATTCGGCGAAGGCGGTCCGTCTGGCGGACATCCGGGAGGACATTCGGTTTGAACGGGTATCCTTTGCTTACAGTCGGGAAACGGCGACGGTTATTAACAATTTGTCTCTTACCGCGCCAAACGGACAGATCCTGGGAATCATGGGCCCGCAGGGCTGTGGAAAAACAACGCTTTTAAAGCTGATCCCGCGGCTCTACGACGTCACCAAAGGCGCTATCACCATCGACGGCCGCGATATTCGTGACATCAAACTCGATGATCTGCGCCGGCACATAGGCTTTGTCTCCCAGGAGCCCTTTCTTTTTTCCGGCACTATCCGGGAGAACGTGGCTTTCGGGCAAATCGCAGATGAAAAAAGAATACGGTTGGCCATTCACGAGGCCGCCCTGGATGACACCGTCGCAGAACTGCCCCATGGGCTTGATACCGTTGTGGGGGAAAAGGGAATCGTTCTCTCCGGCGGGCAGAAACAGCGAATCGTTCTGGCCCGTGCCCTGATCCATGAGCCGCGGATCCTTCTGCTGGATGACCCTATCGGTCAGGTGGATGCGGCAACCGCCACAGCCATCCTCGGTACGATCCGTGCACTTGCCACGCACCGGACCATTATCATCGCCTCGCACCGGATTCCCGCAGTCCAGTTTGCCGACCGGATCATCGTTTTAGACCAGGGCCGGCGCATTGCATCCGGAACTCACTCTGAACTTCTGGCAAAAAGCAGCTATTATGCCAAAACCGATCAGCTGCAGCGACTGGAAAACTTTAATTAGCCATGTCAAATACCGTTGATTCCCGATTTTCCGAAAAAGCACTGGGCAAGTCCCAGGACCTGCAACTGCTGCGCCGGCTTTACCCTTTTGTCCGGCCTTACCGCATCCTGCTTTTAACAACCTTTTCACTCATGGTGGCCATCACCCTGTTTGAGCTGGCTGTCCCTTATATCACCAAGGTGGCCATTGACAGCTATATTGTACCGGGCTTTCATGAGGACGGCAAACAGCGCGAGGGAGAAACTCCCCGCCTTGCGGTGGATCTCTCCGATCCTCAAATCAAAACCATCGTGGCCGCCTATCCGGAAAAATTCACCGTATCCCGAAAGGATGGAGGTTCGGCTGAAATCAGCTATCCGGATCTCTCCGAACTGCCCCCTGAAGATATCCAAAAGCTTCGCCGCTCCGATATGCAGGGACTCATCTATGTGGCCGCAGTCCTCCTTGGGGTCGTTATTTTAAATTTTGGATGCAGTTTTTTCCAGGTCCTTTTGATGGAGTTGATCGGTCAGCGTGTCATGCACAATCTGAGGGTCAGCCTCTTTGCCCACATTCAAAGCCTTTCCGTACGCTTTTTCACCCACAATCCGCTGGGGCGTCTGGTGACCCGGGTAACCAACGATATCCAGAACATGCATGAAATGTTTACTTCGGTCATTATCTTCGTAATGAAGGATATGTTTTTGATTGTGGGCATAACGGTTGTTCTCTTTGCTATCGACTGGCGGCTCTCCCTGGTGGCTTATGCCGTTTTCCCCTTTGTTTTCTATTCCGCCGCCAGGTTCGCCAGAGCCGCCCGCGGTGCATTCCGCACCCTTCGGATCAAGCTGGCTGAAATCAACTCCCAGTTTTCAGAAACCATCGGCGGAATGGCCGTTATTCAATTGTTCCGCCAGGAGGCAGACAACTATAATTCATTCCGGCGCCTTAATCATGCCTATTTTACCGCGGGAATGCAGCAGATCACCGTATTCGCCTTTTTTATGCCCTTTATCGAGCTGATGAGCTCCGTGGTGCTGGCAGTGGTGATCTTTTACGGCGGCGGCAGCCTTCTGGACGAGCGTATCACCCTGGGCACCCTGGTTGTTTTTATTTCCT
>JAGYOT010000153.1 GCA_018399455.1 Desulfobacterales bacterium | reverse complement strand
ATCGGGAGTCGCAGCTTGACTACATGGATGCGGCGGTTGCTGCCGCCCGGATCGAGGAGTGCTTTTCGCTCGCGGACAAGGTGGTGGCGACGAGAGCGGAGAGGGCGACGATAGTGGGTTCCGACTTCTACGGCAGCTACTGGTCGAGACGCAGACAGACTCCCCGGAAGGAATCGGAACCCCCGGAACCTCCGACAGAAGTAGCAAAAGCAAGCATGGCCTATGATGACACCCTGCTCACCGTCCCTGCCATGAAAAGTCCCGAGGAAGTGCTGAAGGAGGTCGTTCACTGGATTGAAACATGGGCCGAAGGAGTGGGTTCAGCTGACTGCTGAGACTTCGGCAGCTTTGTGCTGGAGGTCCACCAACAGCTGGCTCCAATGTCATATGTCAATAGACCGGACCTGCCTCTTCGATTTTACGCCAGTTGATATGTTGTTTGGGATCAAAAATGCCAGCTTCAGAAGGGGAGTAGCAAACCGGTTTATCCCAACCCCCCTCCATCCCGCACAGGAAGAGCTAAATCTAAAGGGGGGGCTTTTTTTATCTCCGACCACTCCGGTACCCTCCGCCGGGGGTGCATCAAATCCCGCTTGATCAGGCGCCAAAGCAACTCCGGTCGCCCGTCCCAAAACTCAATATATTTCTGTTTTGGCGATGACTTCATCACTTTTCCATTTTTATAATTACCTAAACTTAGGAGGAGGGGGGTCAATTTTGGGTTGTCGTTTCGAGCTGCCTAAGAAATAAGGGTCCATTATGCTCATCAATTCCTCTGTTTATTTGGCGATGCTCGATCTTATATGTTAAGCTAAGAATAACTCCTCTAAAACCGTGCCAAATAACAATTAGACATAAAAATATACTGTTAAAAAACTTGGAAGGTTCACACTTGAGTTCACCCGGGAAAAAATTTGGTAAAGGCAGAAGAAACGGGCGCTATCTTTCGGAAATCAAATCCATCGGTGCCGGCATCAATAAAAGGACCCAAAGAAAAGGACCGAGCTTTTTCAAGGATTTTTCCGTCGGCTGCGGCGCACTGATTTTGCTCGCCCTTTTGATATTTGTCCTGGTGCCGCTGATTATTATCGGTTTCAAGATAGCGCTTTGGCTGGCCGCCCTCCTCGTCGGGTTGATTATCATAATTGTGCTGGTTGCTTTATTCGGGCGGTTTATTTCGGAGACCAGGAAAAGGTGGTGAGGGTTATATTGTTTAACGGGGTAAATACGGAGGGCACATTTAAATGCAATTTAATCGCTCATTAAGCCCCTATTTTATTGATACTTTAAATGATCTCTATGAAGCAGATGCAGCATGGTGGCGAAAAATCGCCGACGACGAAAATAATTTTATCCTGATTAGAAATAACTCTCTGCGTGTTCAGGCCAACGGCGGCCTTCTTATGCAGATTAATCAGAATGGCCAAAAAGATGTAATATGCAAAATGCACGAGGATTTTCTGACGCTGCGCTCAGAAAAGAATCCCTATGTCACATTAGGTGAAAAAAGCTCGTCACCGATAGGTAGAGTGGAAGGCTTGCAGGGCTTTGCCAGGAACTACGCCAAAATAAAACGGCGTATCAGTATCTTTATCGGCAGGGAAAAACAGGCGGTTCAATATTTGGCAAACAACATAAAGCAAGTCGTGGATGTTGAAATTGGCTTTGAGGGCGACCTCAAGGAAGATGCTAAAAGAAAAAGCGTTCCCCGGATAGACATGGCCTTAATAAATGATGACGGCACTTTGGTGTTTTACGAGGTTAAGTTATTTGATAACGGCGAGATTCATTCCCAACAAACGCAGAGGGTTGTGAATCAACTGCGAAAGTACCGGGAGCTGCTTGCTAAATACCGCAAAGAAATCATCGACGGATATACGCAACAGCTAAACACATACCAAAAATTAAAGGGCAGGTTTTTTCAAAATCGAAGTCGGGACATTGAGAAAATATCTCTTTATCCGGATGCCAGGCTCATTATTACCGGCTTTGACGCCTCGCAGCGAGATATCATGCTGCCAATTGTCAGGAAAAAAATTGAAAAAGGCACCGGATGGGGGAATGGAAGCAATGATTTGATTGCTACCGGAAACCATAAGGCCCTTGCCAAAAGCAATCGAATGTTTCTGGGTCTATAATGAAGCTGACTCTCCATCGGGGTGCGCAAGAGGTTGGCGGCAGTTGTGTTGAAATTTCATCTGGAGGGTCAAGAATCCTTGTTGATTTTGGGCTGCCGCTTGATTTTGATTTCACGACTGACAAAATAGAATCCTGCCTTCCCGAGACAGTATCAAAGCTTTTAAAGCAGGATGACAAATCAATAGATGGTGTTCTTCTTTCCCATCCGCATCTTGACCATTATGGCTTGGCAAGCCAGCTGCCTGCATCAGTGCCTATTTATTGCGGAAAGGCAGCCTGGGATTTAATGAATGCCACGGCCCAATTCACCAGGAATAAAATTGCTGTGCCTCAAGCAAAGCATTTTAAATCATACCAACTTTTTCAAATCGGTGATTTTGCCATCACCCCTTACTTGATGGACCATTCGGCTTTCGATTCTTACGGATTTCATATTTCTTCAGGCGGTAAAAACATCTTCTACTCCGGTGATTTCCGTGGGCATGGACGAAAATCAAAACTGCTCAAACGGCTTCCTGACATGCTGCCTCCGCTGGATGCCCTGCTTATGGAAGGAACGCTTGTCGGCCACCGGGTCAATGAAGCGCATTCCTCTGAATCGGAGCTGGAAGAAGCTTGTGTTAAAGTGATTGAGGATACGCAGGGTATCGTAATGGTTACAACATCCAGCCAGAACATAGATCGGCTGGTGACAATTTTTAAAGCGGCAAAACGCTGCGGTCGCATGTTCATTATCGATTTCTATACCGCAGAAATACTTGAAACGTTAAAAGGCTACGCCCGGCTGCCTAACGCTGAATGGCCCGGAATAAGGGTATGTTATCCTCAGCATTTGGCCCGGCATTTCGAAAAAGAGGGCCTTGATGCTATTCTTGAGCGCCATCGCAAAAATGGCATCAGATGGACCCGGATTAATGAGCTCAAAAGTAAAATTGTAATGCTTGTCCGTCCCGGATTCATTTGGGATCTTAAGCGTTTTATGGATTTGGGAAAGGCGACCTGGATATATTCAATGTGGCCTGGTTATTTTGAAAGAAGCGATTCTTTGCGGCGGTTAAAATCATTTCTTGAAGGTGGCGGTGTGCGCTATGAATACCTGCATACAAGCGGACATGCACGCCTTGAAGATCTGGAAACATTTGTGCAAAAGGTGTCTCCTAAAATGCTTGTTCCCATTCACAGCTTTTATCCATCGCAATATCAGGAACATTTCGAAAATGTGAGGCTTCTTATTGATGGTGAGGGGTTAGATTTATAAATGGCTTTATTCCCTATCTGGGGCAACTATTTGTGTCCTTCCGGCCCGCGTGTGGGAGCTCCAAAAAAAGAACTTTGACGGGTTGGCCGGAAGCGGTTTATTATCAATCACATCAAACATAGCAGATTGTATCTGGCAAGTCCATGCGGCCCGAGGGCCGCAATTACAGAAGGGCGGGACAAGGCGGGACTTGGCCTTGCCCCAGGCAGGTATGGATTAGCCTCATAAACAACTCCCTAACCCGAGTGCCGTGGCAGGTCTTTTTAAAACAGCGCGGTTTCCCGATGCAGGGACATGTTTGAGCGTACGTTCTATGGGAAATGCCGGGCAAATGTAAAAAATCTTCAATCACCGGCTTCTACTTGGTCAATGTCACAACAAATTCTTTCTGAAAGACGAAGAGGCTTATTCGTGAAGAAATTCTTGATTGTTAACATCATATCTTACGCCGTTGTGCTTTGCTTTTCGCTTCAGCCACTATGGGCGCATAGTTCTGTAAAAGAATCCGTGGTAAAGGTATACGCAACGTCTATCGTACAAGATTACGACGAGCCCTGGAAGACTTATAGCCAGGAAACCAGCAGTGGTTCTGGGTGCATCATCAGTGGAAATAGAATCCTCACAGCTGCACACGTTGTCGCGGATCAAATTTTTGTTCAGGTCAGAAGGGCCGGTAAGGCAGAGAAATATACAGCAGAAGTGGGGCAGGTAGCCCATGATTGCGACCTCGCCATTCTCAAAGTCAAGGATCCTTCATTTTTTTTGGGAACCCAGCCAGTGGAGACAGGTGCGCTGGTGCAGATCGGGGACAATGTCACCACGTATGGCTTCCCTGCGGGTGGGGACAAGTTATGCCGCACCGAAGGCGTGGTTTCCAGGGTGGAGCATACAGAATACGTTCACAGCAGCACCAGCCTCCTGGCATGCCAGATTGATGCCGCGATTAACCCTGGCAGCAGCGGCGGGCCGGTTGTCAAAGATGACAAGCTCGTGGGTGTGGCCTTTGAGCTGTCAGGGGGCGAGAATATTGGATACATGGTTCCAACCCCGATTATATCGCATTTCCTTGATGACATAAAAGATGGCACATACGCGGGAATACCTGATCTTGGTATCTACACCCAAAAGATGGAAAATTCCGGCCTCAGAACAAAATTCGGGATGCGGGATGACCAAACCGGTGTGTTGGTAAGCAAGATTTATATGGGCTCTCCTGCGGAGGGGATATTGCAACCCGGGGACGTAATCCTTTCCATCGACGGGATAAATGTTGCAAATGATGCAAGTGTGGAGTTCAGAAAAGGTGAGCGAACGTTTTATAGGTATTTAATTCAGCAAAAGCATATTAATGGCCAGATCCGTTTAAAAATATTAAGCAATCAGGAGCTTAAAAATGTTGAAATCCAGCTGACAAAACCGGTTAACTTCGAGCGGCTCGTGCCCCATGAGCAGTTTGACGTTACGCCGACCTACTATGTCTTCGGTGGGCTTGTGTTTGAACCATTAACCGAGAATTATCTAATGACATGGGGTGAAGCGCCCTATAGTGATGCCCCAAGTGCCTTGCTGAATTATTATCAAAACGGGGATAGAACGCAGGATCGCAAGGAGGTGGTTGTGTTGGTCAAGGTGTTGCCTGATGAGATCAATGCAGGTTACCATCAATTAAGAGACAGGGTTGTCTCTTATGTCAACGGCAGGAAAATTTCCACAATGGAGGATCTTGTTACTGCTTTCGAGCAGCACGATGGCAAATACCATGTGCTCGAGGATGAAAACGGCTATAATATAGTTTTGGGCAGAGATGAGGTTGAAGGGAACGGAGAGGCAATTTTAAATAAATTTAAAATTATTTCAGACCGATCAATAGATTTAAAGAGCTGATTGGGGTGTTTTTGAATGGGGCATTGCTGAAATCCCTGTTTGAAAGCCAGCTCCAGCCCTCTCTGTCTATAATGTTTAGACAGGAGTTTCGGGGATAAGCGGCAAAAAAAGCCGCATATTGCCGGGTGACGGGCCTTTACGCCGACACGGGCTGTAAGACCCCACCG
>JAGYOT010000152.1 GCA_018399455.1 Desulfobacterales bacterium | reverse complement strand
TCTCAATGCTCTGATGGGAAGCATTGAAAGCAAGGGCGGGATGTTTTTCAAAAAGGGGCCGGGCGAGGCGGGCGGCCATCCGGTTCGAAAATTAACCGACCAGGATCTGCCGGCACCTGGTGATGTGCGTTTTGACAAGGTCGGCACCCCGGATTTTCCCATTGCTGATCCCGGTCACGGGGTGGCCCAGATGCTTCCCGGAGCGATTTTAAACGAAGATCCGTATCCCTTGAAAGCTCTGATTGTGTATCGGTTCGACCCGCTCATGTCAATTCCGGATACAAATTATACCCGCAAAGCCCTGGACAAGCTTGAGCTGATCGTCGCCATCGACATCAATTACAGCGATACTGCCTGGTATGCCGATGTGATTCTGCCCGAATCCATGTTTCTTGAACGCATGGACAGCCCGCAGCAGGCCAACGGTCTAAAACCTCAGATATTTCTGCGCCAGCCTGCGGTAAGTCCCCGCTATGATACCCGGCCCGGCCCGGAAATCCTTCAGCAACTGGCTCAGCGCCTGGGAATCGACCGCTATTTTCCTTATCATACCGTGGCGGAACTGGTTCAATGGCAGCTGGAACCAACCGGTTTTAAACAGGAAGACTTTAAAGCAAAGGGCTTTGTCTCCTATACCGACAAGCAGATCTTATGGAACCGGGAAAACGGCATCAAATTCAAGACCCCATCCGGAAAAATTGAACTGGTCTCCTCGCTCCTCGAAGACGCGGGTTACGAGTCCTTTCCACCATATGTATCCGTTGTTTCGCCGGATAAAAAAACTGATTTCAGACTGGTGGTGGGACGATGCGCCCAACATACTCATATGTCAACCCAAAACAACCTTTACTTGAATGAGCTGGTGCCTAATAATCAGTTGTGGATCAACCGGTCCCAGGCGCAGCGGCTTGGAATAAGCGACGGAGATGAAATAGAAGTGGCCTCAGCCCAAGCCTTCGGCCGAATCAAGGCGCAGGTCACCGATGACATCCATCCGGACTGTGTGTTTATGCTCCACGGCTTTGGCCATCAGGTGCCCCTTTCTGAGCGTTCTTACCAAAAGGGGGTCAATGATGCCCTTCTGATGAAAAATATAAGTGACAGAATCGGCGGCAGCCCGGCGTTTCATGAAACCCTTGTCACGGTCCGCCCGGTACGGTAAGCGAAGGTTTTCGGTGATTTAATGCGATGAATGGAGTGATCAACAATGAGCAAATACTTCCTTTTCCAGGATCAAAAAAAATGCATTGGCTGCATGGCCTGTGTCGTGGCGTGCAAAAGCCGTCAGGGGCTGCCCCGGGGGCCTTTGCCCTGCCTGGTGGTAACGGTGGGACCCAAGTGGGTGGGTGAACTGCCGCGAACCGCCTTTACCTTTATGCCCTGTTTTCATTGTGAAAATCCCTGGTGTGTTGCCGCCTGCCCGACCGGTGCCATGCATAAGCGTGAAAAGGACGGAATTGTCACCATTGATCCGGATTTATGCGTCGGATGTAAAACCTGTATTTCCGCCTGCCCCTGGGGAGCCCCCCAATGGAACCCGGAAACCGGCAAGGCGGTCAAATGTGATTTCTGCATAGACCGCATCGATGAGGGGCTGAAGCCTGCCTGTGTTACTGTCTGCCCGACCCAGTGTCTCTATTTTGGCACTCCGGAGGAGATTCCGGAGGTGCGGCGGGAGCGCTATGCCAAAGCTCGTGCGCAGGAGGAGAACTAGCCATCAACGTTTAAACGCATTCATATAAAGGCTGTTGAATGAGCGAGAAAATCTGTAAAGTCCGGTCCCTCCATGACCGGCTGAAAGAAAGCCTGCAGTCCCGGGAACTCACTCACCCGCGTTGCCAGCAGAAGGCGTCGGAAATTTTTGATCTGGTCTACGATGTCTCTCAGGGGCGAGCCGGAAAGGATCATCTGGCCGGCATTCTTGAGCTCGCGAATCAGTTGACATCTGAAAGTCTGACCCCGGCCTGCCGCCGGCTGGGCGAGGATGTACGTCATACGGTTCAGGAAAATCGTGAAGTTTTTGAGAGCCACATCCAAACCCATTCCTGCCCGACAGGCGACTGCCCCATGCTGACGCCGGCGCCCTGTCAGCTGGCATGTCCTGCCGGAATTGATATCCCCACCTATATTATGTTAATCAGCGAGGGCCGGTACGCGGAAGCCGTCGAAATTATCCGGAAGGATAATCCCTTTCCATGGGTATGCGGACTGGTCTGCACCCATCCCTGTGAATTTATGTGCGTGCGCGGCCGCATGGACAGCCCTGTTTCGATCATGGATCTAAAGGGTTTTGCGGCAGAAAAAGCCATGTCCGCCGGGGATTATAAGAATCCTCCGAAGATGCCGGACAATGGCCGGAAGGTTTGCATTATCGGTGCCGGTCCGGGCGGGCTCACGGCTGCCTATTATCTGGCGCTTGAGGGCTATAGGGTAAGCGTTATCGAAGCACTCCCGGTTGCGGGAGGTATGATGATGGTGGGCATTCCCAGATACCGGCTTCCACGGGAAGTTATCGACCGGGAAGTGAATATGATCGTAGAACTCGGGGTGGAGCTTCGCCTGAACACCCGGCTGGGGAAAGACATTACCCCGCAGGATCTGATTGAGGAAGGATTTGAGGCTTTTCTTCTGGCTGTTGGGGCACATGGTTCTTACAAATTAATGATTCCCGGGGAGGATAGCTTTCCCCAGGTTCTTTCCGCTGTGGATTACCTGCGACGCGTCAGCCTGGGCGACCATCGGCTTCCCGGCAAACGCGTTGCAGTGGTTGGCGGCGGGAACGTGGCCATAGATGCTGCGAGGACCTCGCTTCGCCTTGGATGCGAAGAGGTGACGATCCTGTACCGCCGCACCCACGATCAGATGCCGGCTCATAACGAGGAGGTGGTGGAGGCCGAAGAAGAGGGGATTCAATTCTCTTACCTGACCATACCGAAGGAAATTGTAGGTGAAAACGGGCATCTGACCGGTATCGTTTGTCTGCGGGCTGAACTAAGTGAGCCTGATGAATCCGGTCGGCAGCGTCCGATTCCGGTTGAAGGATCCGAACATACGCTTCCTGTCGATGCGGTGATACCGGCTATCGGCCAGGAGGTTGTCAGTGACGGCCTTGATGATTTCAAGGAAGTCGGTTGGACCCGCCGCAACACAGTCCGGGTGAATACCGTCAGCATGCAGACCTATCAGGCGGGGGTTTTTGCCGTCGGTGATGCGGTGACCGGGCCGGCCACAGTCGTTGAAGCCATTGCCGGCGGAAAAAAAGCGGCTTCTGCAATCCACCGGTATTTTGAAAGCATGCCCCAGCCTGAACTGCCATCGGTGCCGGTCCGCCGGAAGCGGACGGACTTCTGCCAGGTGCCGGCTTCCCTTAAGATGGATCTCAAGCGGCCGGAAATGGCTCTTCTTGGAAATGAACGGCGCCGCATCACGTTTCAGCAGGTCCGTCTCGGAATGTCGGACGAACAGGCGCATAACGAGGCCAGGCGATGCCTGCGCTGCGACGTCTGCATCCGCTGCGGCCGCTGCGTTGAAATTTGCCGGGATAAAATGGGGATTGAAGCCCTGAAACTGGGCTATATGGATTTCGACAATCCCGGTCCGACCGATCTCAAGATTACCGCGGAGCGCTGTATCGCCTGCGGGGCATGCGCCACCAACTGCCCGACAGGGGCCATGCAGATGAAGGATAGAGACGGGGACCGGATCCTGTCTCTTTGCGGGACCGTTTTAAACCGGCTTAAACTGGAGTACTGCGAGATCTGCGGAGCGGTTTTGGGTCCGGCGCGATACCATGACTATATCATGCGCCGGGTCAACGAAATCAGTCCTTCTTTGGTCGGCCGGCGCATCTGCCTGGAATGTGCTCGTCGCAACAGCGGCATCCACCATGCAGGAATTCAGCCGCCCAAATGGAAATAGGGACGAGATGCACGAAGAGGCCGGGCCCGGGGCTGAGCGTTTAAAATATTTTTTTAAGGAGGCACCATGGTGTTTCGCCAGGGTCAGAAGGTAGAGATTTTCAGGCAATCCGATGATGAGTCCTGGGAGTCCTATATGGATGAATTTATCGGCATGCACGGCATCATCACCGATCCGGATACAAGCAAGAATGATCCGGATGCGCTGATCGAGGTCAGCCTGGACGAAAAGGGAACGCATCGGTTCCCGCAGGATTGCCTGAGGGTGATCACCCCGGCCTGATTTCAGGAGAATTGTATTATGCCACAGATCACGATTGATGGAACCCCGGTTTCCATAGAAGACGATTCGTGTGTTTTGGAAGCCATTCGCGGTATCGGCATCGAAGTTCCGGCACTCTGCTATCACCCGGCCCTTACCCCTGCAGGGGCATGCAAGCTCTGCGTGGTCGAGGTCACCATGCCGGACAAACCCCCCCGGGTCATGCCCTCCTGCATATTGAAGCTCAAGCCGGGGATGGATATCAAAACCGGTACGGAGCGGGTGCATAAGGCCCGGACCCGCGCTTTTCGACGCCTTGCCCGCTATGCGCCGGAGTCCGAGACCATCCGCCGTTTGGCGGAGAAGTTTAATGTGGATATCGGGCAGGTGCCGGATAATTGCATTCGCTGCCGGCTTTGCGTCCGGGCCTGTCGGGAGATCGTCGGTGCGGGTGCTTTGGCTATGGATGATATGGACAATGTTGTTGCCGCAGCGGGCGACAACTGCATCGGTTGCGGTACCTGCGTGAATCTCTGTCCTACGGGTGCCATACGGATGCAGGACAGGGACGGAATACGCACCATTTATATCCGGGATGAAGTGATCGGCAAAAGCCCGCTGGTCCGGTGTGAAGCCTGTGGCCAGCTTTTTGCCACACAGAAGTTCCTGTCCCGGGTTGAGGAGAAAACCGGGGATCATCCCCATGTAAAGGAGCATCATCAATACTGCCCGACCTGTGCCAAGCTGCTTTCCGACCGGGTAAAAAGCTCCAGCAAGATTAAACGGATGTAAACGAGGAAGAGGTGGCGCATGAACGAAATTGCCTGTCGTTCAATGGAGGATGTGATAGCCTTTGCCATTGACAGAGAACAAAAAGCCCATGACTTCTATCTTCAGTGCATGGAGAAGGCCAAAAAACCGGGGATCAAGGATTTTTTCCGGGAAATGGCGGATGAGGAGGCCCGTCACCGCGATTTGTTAAAAGAGCAGGACGTCAGTGACGAACCGGCTTTCCAGACCTCCGGGGTTGAGGATCTCAAACTCAGCGATTTCATGGTGGATGTTAGGTTTACGCCGGACATCAGCTACCAGCAGGCCCTTGCCATGGCAATGAAAAAGGAGGAAAAGGCTCATGCCTTTTATGAAGCCTGGAAAGCGCGCTGCAAGAGCGAGAAGACATCCGGGATTTTTGAGTTCCTGGCCGGCGAGGAACTCAGGCACAAACGAAAAATAGAGGAAATCTACGATACCGATATTCTGCAGTGGGATTGAAAAAACAGC
>JAGYOT010000151.1 GCA_018399455.1 Desulfobacterales bacterium | reverse complement strand
TGCCTTGTAAAACGTTCCTGCAGCAAATATGGCTAAGGCAATGTAGAAGGATATAAGAAAAAACATAACTATTCACCTGGCACTTGATTGTTCCTCGATGATATAGGGTGCATCGATGGACAGCTCCTGATCGGTTGCAGTCGTCAGAGGGGGCGGCGCGTCAACATCAACGCCCGGAATGTAGTGAAACAGGTCCGCCAGTTCTCTGTTCAGGGAGTTATACAGCCGGGTAAGCGGAATCTCCATGGGGCAGGCATCCTGGCACTGTCCGCAGTTTACGCATGAATCCGCCACATGGGAGAGCCTTACCAGCTGAAACATAATGTTTGGTGGTGTCTCGCCCCCCGCGATGCAATCCCTGTAAGGTTCAAGATAACATTCCTTGCAGAAACAGATGGGGCAGGCGTCCCTGCACCCGAAGCACTTGATGCATCGATTCAGATGACCAACCCAGTATTTCAGTCTTTCTTCATGGGAAAGATCGTGAAGCCCGTCAAGGTCTCTTTTTTCCCGGGCCAGTGCGTGTTCCACGGCTTCGGTCTCTTTTTGTCTCCTCTCCTCGATTTGCTTACCGGTGGCGGCCTCGGTCACCAGCACCCCATCCCGGGCCGCAGCGTCAACGAATTCATGGCCTTTTGGCGAGCAGATTTCGATGAATGTGGCGGCCTGTCCGTTGTTTCCCCACCGGCCGCAGGCGATGTCCGCCATTCGGGGGATTTTGCAGCTGCATCGCAGACAGTTTTCCCTCATTTCAAACCCCTGTCCGGCCAGCTCCGCCAGATCCTTCTCCTTTGTCGTGCCGTCCTTGAGCGTAATGATCAGCTTTCCTCCCTCGATCTCCTCCATGGCCAGCTCCTGCGGGTTTTCACCATAGACCTCCCGGATCATCTGATCGGCAACGGCGGGCTGGAATGTTCCGCTGCAGTTTAATCCAGCCAGGAAAAGATTTTCCCGGTAAACCTGGTTTCGCTTGGCAAGCTCAATAAAGGCCCGGGCGTCGCAGGGCTTGCAGGTTACGGCAATTCTTGTGTCGCGGGCTCCGTCGAGATAATCCTTAACGAACTTTGCCATGTTCAGCGGAGCAAAATGAAGGGTCCCTGCAGTTTCACGGATCAACTCCGGATCAGTGATCAATACCGGCACAGCATCGAATCGGCTGTTGTCTCTTTTTTTGACTGCCAGCACGGCATCCACCAGCTTGTTTTCAAGCGCAAATTTGAGCAGTGTGGTCACAGCGCCTCCGCTGGACGCTGTTTTCTGAATTTCCGACTCTGATGACCATGCCAGATAAAGACTATTTTCCATTGCTTTCCACTTTTTCGATTTTGATTGCAGAAAATTTGAATTCCGGCATCTTTGACGGCGGGTCCGCGCAAGGTCCGGTAAGGATGTTGGCAAGGCAGTCCGGAAAATGCCACGGCAGGAAAACCTGGCCTTCCTTGATATCCGAAGTTACCCTGGCCCGGGTTCTGACCTCTCCCCGCCTTGATTTAAGAACAATCGCGCCGCCGTCCGGGATACCTGTTTTTTCAGAATCGCAAATGCTGATCTCGGCAAATGCTTCGGATATCTCGTTTTGGAGTCGCTTCGTATGCCTGGTCATGCTGCCCGAATGAAAGTGGTATTCCACCCTTCCGGTGGTCAGGATGTAAGGATAGGAATCATCCGGCATTTCAAGCGGCTCTTTGTAGGGAGCCACCTGGAAATGTGCCAGACCGTCGCTGGTGCCAAATTTTTCGACAAACATGGTCTCGGTTCCGGGATGGCTTTCATCCGGACACGGCCACTGAATTCCACCGCTCCGGGCCAGCCGTTCATAGCTGATTCCGTGATACTGCGGAACGCATCGGCGGATTTCTTCAAATATTTCTTCTGAAGAATTAAAGGAAAAATACTCTCCAGCCCCCATTTTTTGCGCAAGCAGGCATAAAATCTTCCAGTCCGGCAGGCTTTGGCCCCGGGGTTCGATGGCTTTTCGAACCCTCTGGACCCTTCGGTCCACACAGGTCTGAGTGCCGTTCTTTTCAGCGCCGCTGGCGGCAGGAAGGACCACGTCAGCCATCATGGCCGTCTCGGTCATAAAGAGATCCTGCACGATCACAAACTCTTTGTTTCCAAGCTTTTTTTTCAATCCGTTGATGTCAGGTGCCGACATTGCAGGGTTAGCTCCCATGATATAGAGAACCCGGCATTTCTCAATCATGTCCATGTAGCTCATTCCCGGCTTGTCCGGCAGATCCGAAACATCCCACAAGGAGGCAAAGCGGGCCGCGGTCTCCTCCCCGACCCTTTGAAAGCCGGGATAAAAAACCGGAACGGTCCCCATGTCGCCGAACCCCTCTCCATTGGAATGGCCCCTCAACGGACATACGCCGGTTCCGGGTTTTCCGTAATTTCCCTTTAGCAGCGCCATGTCGGCAAGGGCCTGAATGGTTTCAATGCCATTTGCATGCTGGGCAATTCCGGCGTTGAACAGGATGCAGGCATTATGGGCGTCTGCATAGACATGTGCGGCGGTTTTGATTTTATCCGTCCCAACGCCGGTCACCTTTTCAATCTCCTGCAAGCTAAGGGTGTCGAGATAGGCTTTCAACTCGTCAATGCCGCTGGTTCGGTTGTTTATAAAATCCTTGGCCTCCAGGCCTTCTTCCAGAATAATTTTCATTATTCCATTGATCAGAAGTGTATCCGTGGCCGGATAAATCTGCAGGTGAAGATCGGTCAGGTTTTTTACCGTCGGGGTCTTTCTCATATCCACGCTGATAATTTTTGCGCCCCTGCTTCTGGCCAGAATGACCTTTTCCGCCAGGAGCGGATAAGTTTCCTGAATATTTGCGCCCATCAGCAGGATACAGTCGGATTTTTCAATACTCAGCGTGGATGTAGGCATGACCCCGGCGCCCACCGTGGAGACAAGGGCGGGGACGGTGGTTGAATGGCAGAAACGGGAGGCGTTGTCCAGGTTGTTGGTTTTACCAATGATTCTGGCAAATTTCTGAAAGCAAAACAGGTCTTCGTTGAGGCATTTTCCCGAATTAATAAAGCCTGCGCCATCCTTTTCCGCAGCTGCCAGTTTTTGAGCAACCAGGTCCAGGGCCTCGTCCCATGAGCATTCCTCATGCTTACCGTTTTTTTTGACAAGCGGGGCTTTCAGCCGTTGATCGCTGTATGCATAAAGATAAGCGTTTCTTCCCTTGAGACAGTTTTTTCCCCGGCTTACAGGATGGCTTCTTAATGCCTCTACACCGGCAATCTCTCCGTTTTTGAGCACGAGTTCAATACCGCACCCACATCCGCAGTACGGGCATACGGTCGGGATATGTTCAATCTTGTTCATATGACCGCTTCTTCCCTTCTCAAGGTCGTCAATGGATTTGGGCCCAGGCTTTTCGTCTCTTCCGTAAAGTCCTTAACCACCTGGGCAAATTTGGGACCTTCTGAGGCCGCCACCCATTCCAGCCGCAGGCGTTCGGGTTCAATACCAAGGCACTCCAGGAGTCTTTTGGTCATTAGAACACGCCGCCGGGTATACAGGTTTCCTTTTCCGTAATGACATTCGCCCGGATGGCATCCCCCTATCAGCACCCCGTCAACGCCCCGGGTCAGGGCCCGGATAATAAAAAGAGGATCGATACGGCCGGTGCACATAAACCGGACCACACGAATATTGGGCGGGTACTGCATCCTTGAAACACCGGCCAGATCCGCCCCCGCGTAAGAACACCAGTTGCACAAAAAAGCCAGTATCTTTGGATCAAACTCATTGGACATGGTCGACACCTGTCTCCCTTTTTGCTGTAGAAGGCCTCGTTCAAAAAAAACCGGCTATCCGGCCATCACCACGGCCCCCGGTGCTTCTGCATCATCAGTAAACGCAAGGATCTGCGCCCTTATCTGGTCCTGCCGGAAATGATACATATCCACCGCCTTTGAAGGACAGCTTGCGGCACAGACCCCGCATCCCTTGCATGAAGCCGTATTGGTTTGAGCGATGGTTCTTCCCTCCGCTTCAACAAGATGTATCGCGTCCCAGGGACAAACCCGTTCGCAGGTCCCGCAGCCGCTGCATATTTCCGGGTCAACCACGGAAACGATGGGTTCGATTGCCAGGGCATCCTTTGCCAGGATTCCTGCAGCCCTGGCAGAGGCGGCTTTTGCCTGTGCAATGGATTCCTCCAGAGGTTTGGGACAGTGGCAAAGGCCGGCGATAAAAACGCCATCGGTTGACGAATCAACAGGCCTGAGTTTGACATGGGCCTCCTGGAAGAAATTATCCTGATTGATGGAGGTCTTGTACTGTTTGGCTACACGGACACTGTCGTTGGGGACAATGGCAGAGGCAAGAACAAGCATGTCCGAATCGATCTGAAGGGGGATCCCCAGTTCCCGATCCCTGACTGTGATACGAAGCTTGTTCTCCCCGGGCTCCACCCTCGGCTTGTCTTCAACGCTGTAGCGGATAAAGACAATGCCCAGAGATCTTGCCTGCCTGTAAAGTGCCTCCCGTTTTCCGTAGGTGCGGATTTCACGGTAAAGGATATAGACATTTAGCCGGGGGTTCAGTTCTTTAAGCCGGATGGCGTTTTGAATCGACTGGGTACAGCATACCTTGCTGCAGTATGGACGCTCAGGCTCCCTGGAGCCCACGCATTGGATAAAAACCGCGGTTTTGGCAACTTCGAACGTTTCCGGATGCCCTTGCATATGCTGTTCAAACTCAAGGGACAGAAAAACCATGGGGTGTTTGCCGTATGCATATTCATCGGGTTTTAACTGCCCGGCTCCGGTGGTGATCACAACAATCCCGTGTTCTACGGTTTCAGAGGCATCGCCGGAGTTTATGGTTGAGCGGAAGTTCCCCACAACCCCTTCGGCTTCGGAAACCACAGACTCCAGGTGCACCCGGATCAAGGGATGATTCGTCACCCGCGAGACCAGTTTGCTCGTAAATTCAGAAACATCTTCTCCCGTCCAGGTTCTTGCCAGATGCCTCGCGTTGCCTCCGAGGGCTTGATCCTTTTCCACGACGTGAACCGGAAACCCCTGTTCCGCCAGCTCCAGGGCGGCTGTCATGCCGGCAATGCCGCCGCCGATGACAAGCCCCGCCTGGGTAAGTCCTATTTTGATTTCTTCGAGAGGTTGCAGCCGCGAGGCTTTGGCCACTGCCATTCTAACAAGATCCTTGGCTTTTTCCGTGGCTTTTTCAGGTTCCTGGTTGTGGACCCAGGAGCATTGATCGCGGATGTTGGCCATTTCAAAAAGATATTTATTAAGACCCGCCTCCCTGAGCGTTTCCCTGAACAGGGGCTCGTGGGTCCTGGGGCTGCAGGATGCCACGACCACGCGGTTTAGTTTATGCTTTTTGACGGCTTTTTTAATTTTTTCCTGGGTGTCCTGGGAGCAGGTAAACAGATTGTCTTTTGCATGGACCACATAAGGCAATTTTTTGGCATAATCGCGGACCTGCGGAACATCGACCACGGCG
>JAGYOT010000150.1 GCA_018399455.1 Desulfobacterales bacterium | reverse complement strand
TTTTGGCCCTTGCCTTCCACAGCCGCCAGATAATTTGAAAGGCTGTGAAGGTTTTGCCGGTGCCGGTGGCCATGACCAGCAGAATGCGGTTCTGCCCCCTGGCAATGGCTTCGATGGTTCGATTAATAGCGATTCGTTGATAATAGCGCGGGGTTTTCCGGGTAACATCCGTGTAATAGTCCTGCTTAACAATTGACAGGTCGGTATGTTCGATTTCCTTATAGGCGCAATAGCGCTGCCACAAGTCATCCGGCGAAGGAAATCCCGGAAGTGTCAGCTCGGTTTCTGTTTGGCCATCGTTGCGGCTTCGGTCATGAAATAAAAAGCCGTCTCCGTTTGAGCTGAATACAAAGGGGAGGTCCAGCATGTCTGCATATTCCAGGGCCTGCTGCATACCGGCACCGACTGAATGCTTGTTGTCCTTTGCCTCAATAACAGCCACCGGAATGTTCGGTTTGTAATAGAGGATGTAATCCGCCCGTTTTGCCTTTCCCCGGGCGGCTATCTGACCCCTTACAATCACCCGGCCATGCGTGAAGGTCACCTCCTCGCGGATCTGAGCATGGAGTTCCCAGCCTGCATATTGCAACGCCGGCGTGATGTATTTGCTGCAGATATCCCTTTCGCTCAAAGACTTTTTATTCATGCCGGATCCATAAAGCCTCTAATTTGAGGTTAATAAAGCTGACGCCAACTTCAGTGACTTTGCAGGTGATTTCTATTGAGTCGCCATCATAGACATCATCAAGTTTTGTCTCCCACGTGTAGGTGAGGGCAGGCATCAGGCAAGGCATGAGGACACAGCTGCACGGCTGGTCTGCGTGGGGTGCTTTGTGAGGCGATTTCTGTAGGGTCATACGGCGTCCAATGAATTAAGAGAAATGCCCAATAATAAAAATTCGTATAAGATTTGGGGGGATATGTCAAGGATGGGTAAAAAATTATTGCCCTTGCCTGTAGCAGGGAACAGACATAGTTCCACTTGAAAAATATGCAAGGGCTTTGAGGCTTCGTTCTCATGGCCGAGCTTCCCATTTTGCATGCCGGCAGCAGAATGCAAAGGTTTTGTCCTTAACTGTCTATTCCGTTATTGAGGAACAATGGATTATTGGCCCGCCGGCGGAATTGCCTGAGAATAGCTACAATGATCTTTGTGGTATATAACGTAGGATGCTTTATATCTATAAAGAGTAAGCGCCTCTTTGGCCCTGATAGGCTATTTGGTGGCTTGCTAATGTAACCGATTTTAAGGAGGTGAACGATAAAAACCGGATGATTTTTTTTCACCCGGCTTTTTTATGCTTGGACCGTATTTTCAGGATGGCCTAACAGATGGTAGCGATGAATAGTTTTAGATTATAACTTATTGATTTTATTATAAGAATGGCGGAGAGAGAGGGATTCGAACCCTCGGTGCCCGTTAAGGCACACACGCTTTCCAGGCGTGCACCTTCAGCCGCTCGGTCATCTCTCCGCATCACCTGGTCCGTTAATGGAATGATGATATGTATAAGACTTATCATTTTTTGTCAATAGATCAATATGTCGGCAGGGGCTTATCTGATGACGGAAAGGGTTGAAAAATTCATGTCTCGGGATAAAGTTCGACCTTTTCGACCTTTGCCAGATCAGTCTCATAAAAAAGAGAGCCGGCGATGTAGAGGCCTGCTGAAAGGATGGAAACAAAGGGGACGGCGGTCAGGGCGGTATGGATGTCGTAGCGGTCTGAGAGCATGCCGACGACCGAGGGCCTAAGGAGCTGCCCAGCAGGTTCTGGAAGATGACGCAGAAGAGCTGTATGATGTCGCCCGCAGACCGGGATGAACGACATCCTGGGTCACAGATGGCCGGCGGGGAAAACGCCGAGGCGGCGATTCCGGCCGTCAGAATAACGCCGTACTGGAGCACGCCCTGAATGCAAAAGAAACTGATAAAGAAAAGCCCGCCTGTGACAATCGATGAAACGGCCGGAAACAGCAGCCGTGCCCGGATGTTTTTTTCCCTCCATTTGTCGGCAAGATAGCCGCCGATCGGAAAGCCCGCAATGGCGAGCATCATTACCAGACTTCCCTTTATTCCGGCTTTTTCCATGGACAGGTGTTCCGTCCTGTGGAAATAGGTGGGCAGCCAGCTCAGATAGGCAGCGGTGAGAAACATGTTGCCGGCAAATGCGCAATAGGTGAGAATCAGCGAGGGCGTGTGGGTGAACTGGCGGACAATTTCCCTGCCCTCCATTTTTTGGCGCTCACGTTTTTTTGAACCGTCGGCAGGCCGGACGGTTTTTTCCAGGTCGACCGTTTTATAATCTTTGACAAAAAAGAAATTGTATCACTCATCTGCGCCTTTATTTCAAGGAACCGGATCCCGTGGCGTTCAACCCAGCCGCAGATCTGTTCCTCGTTTTTTTCCAAATGGATGGCGGCCATTTTTTTAGGAAAACCGAAAATATCCCTGCCGTTGTAAAGCCTTGATTCCTCGCTTGCAATGGGCATGGAAAGGCAGTAGCTGCCTTGCTCTGACTGATAGCGGCAGTTGATCATCAAAGCGGCCTCCCTGTATCCGTCCCCTAGATTGGTTTTTCGGGTACTCGGCGATAAATATTAGGCCCGTCGGTAGATATGCGGGCTCCAGCGGGGGCGGCAGGAGACGCTCCACGATTTGCGGACGGGTCTGGAAAAGAAGCCCCAAAATTTTTGCGCCGCTAAATTTTCTTGCCCCAATGCGATAATACCTCTCCAGTTCCCCGGATGTTTTTACAAATCCCATGGCAACACCTCCGTGTATGAATGCGAAAAGACCAAATAAGGGTTGAATCTGACATGAATGCTGTTTTATGCTTAAAATAGGTCAAGCGGGCAGGCATTTCATGTCATATCAGGCCAAACAGTTGTCATGAACAGCAGATCCGTTAAACGGGTGCAAAAAATGCACGGAAAGGAACCGACCACAATCAGCACCTGGGCTGCGGCCGTGGTTCAGGCTGTTGAATCCTACGGATGCCCCTCGGAAAACCTTCTGGCCCAGGCCGGTATTGACGACAAGCTTCTCTCCGATCCGGATGCCAGGATCCGGATCGAGGACATGTCCCGGCTGTGGAAACTGGCGGTCCGCATGACCGGCGATGCCTGTGTCTGCCTTGAGGCCTCCGACAAGGAAGAGCCCCCGTCGGATGAGGCCTTTGACATGATTATGGCTGCGGTGGTCGCTTTCGCCAGGATTCTCTCATCCGATGCCGTCCAGCCCGTCCGGGTCGAACTGATGAGGAAAAGGCCGTCAGATCCGGAGGCCTTCCACCGGTTTTTTCGGTCTCCGCTTGTGTTTCGGGCGGCGTACAACCGTATTTTTTTCCCTCCGGACGGACTTAAGACCCCGCTGCCCAACCGCTAACGCCGAAATCGCACGGGGCAACGATCAGATCATCATCGACTATCTCGCCCGGTTCGACAAAAGCCGAATCGCCCATCAGGTCAGGGCCAAGCTGATCGATCTCCTGCCGCTGGGCGAGCCCTCAATTGATGTTCTGGCCCGGTCCCTGGGCATGAGCACGCGGAGTCTGCACCGGCATCTGAAAAAGGAGCAGGCCGCCTATCGGGACATTCTGGACGATATCCGGCGCTACCTGGCCACTCAGTATTTGAAGCAGCCCCACCTTTCGGTTATTGAAGTGGCCTTTCGCCTTGGCTACTCAGACTCGGGCAATTTTTCCCGGGCGTTTAGGCGGTGGTTCGGGGTTTCCCCCATGGTTTACCGGCGAAATCCGACATTTTGACGGCATCGTTTGGTGGCTTTATCGGCCGATTCCTCATCCGGGTATGGAATTCTTGTTGACAAATAGCGGTGGCAGCTGCTCAAGCGGCTTCTGTATTCACCCGCTTTCAAAGCCGAAGGCGGGCACGATAGCGAACGGTTTGCTCCGGCAGAGCAGAGACAGAGAAGGAGAAACGGATGGCGATCAGTATTGCGGTTATCATTATTCTGGGATTGGTAGGAGTCGATACAGAAGAATGCTTCTATATGTCTTGTTTTCGGCTGCTGAACCCGACGAAGCGGATCAGGGTTCCGGCTGCAAGAAGAAGGCCGGCAGCACAGTAGAACGCGGCTTCCAGGCTGAATGCTTCAACTATAAGGCCTGACAGAGCCGGGCTGAGCAAGGTGGCCAGGGTGATGACGGAAAAGCGGATACCCATGGCCATGCCGGAGGTTTCTCCGGCCCTGTCCGAGACCATCACCATAGAGAGAGGCTGAGAGATGCCGAAGCCCAATCCGAACAGAAGCATGATGCAGGCTGAAATCCAAACCTGCGAAATTGCCGGCAGGGCTGCTGTTGCCGCAAAGATGAACGCTAAGGCAAGGCCGAGGAGCGCCCCGCGGGAGATCATCCCCAGGATGCGTCCGACGACAAGCCTCACCATGGTCATGGACAGCGCAAATGTGGAAAGGAGCAGCCCGATAAGGGTTTCGTCCATCCCCCGGGCCTTGAACAGGACAGGTATAAAAGAGCTGCGAAGATTTACGGCAAACACGGCCGCAAAGGTCAGGATGAGGACAGCGGCCATCTGCCGGTCCGCAGCAAGACCGATCACGGTTGTTCTGAAGCTCCCCCGGCTCTGCTTGATGCCCTTTTTTTTGTCTTTCGGCCGGGCTTCGAGCCCTGTTATTGAAAACCCCAGCAGGGAAAAAAACGCAGCCAGGCTGAAAACAGCGTCAAATGAGGTTCGGGAGAGGAGGAACCCGCCGATAAAGGGGCCCAGGGTCTGCCCCGCGGCTGCGGCCAGGGACAGAAAGCCAAAGCCCCGTTCCCGGACCCCTCTTTCCGTATGCTCGCTGACCCAGGTCTGACTGGAGACAATCAGGAGCAGAAAGCCGAGTCCCCCAAGCATCTGGGCCAGGATGAGCATCCAGATGTTTTCTGCAAGGACCAGCAGTAAGCTGTATATGAGATTAAAAAGCGCGCTGAGCAGGAGCAGACTTCTTGCGCTCAGCCGATCGCTCAAGCTTCCCATGGGCAGGGCCGCTGCTAGCGAAAGCAGACTGAAGCCGCTCACGGCGGCTCCGATCATGACCCCGGAGTAGCCCATCCTCTGGGCAAACAGGGGGATCAGGGGGAAAACCATGGCGTGGCGCAGGAAATGAACCAGATAAACAAAAGCGATAAGGCGCATATTGAGTCGTCAAACCGTAGAAAAGGATGCGAAAGCCACAGCTTAAAATGCGTTATGCTTTCTGCCGGCCGATTTTATCAGGGAAACAAAACCGGCCATGGTTATTTTCTCCGCAGTTATGTCCACGTTATCGCTTGTTTTGAGATTCTCTTCTGCTGCGAACACTAATATTGTATAAATCTTTCATGCCTTGATCATTATCGACGAAGAGCGGGTCGCATTTGCATCAAACAAAGCATATCGAATAGCGGTGATTGTAAAAGTCCAAGATACAAAAAGTTATAACGTCAATATTAAAATTGAAAACGTTATAAATAATGATATACAAAGGACA
>JAGYOT010000015.1 GCA_018399455.1 Desulfobacterales bacterium | reverse complement strand
GGTCTGCTCAAGGGAAATAAGCTCCTGCATCATCCGGTCATACTCGGCGTCGGAAATCTCCGGGTCATCGAGCACAAAATACCGGTAATTGTGCCGGTGAAGCTCGCTTCTCAAAAACTCAACCCGCTTGCGGATCTCGCCATCTGCGGAACGGCTCATCAAGGGCTCGCTTTCTGCTTGATTTGGAAAGAACGGCTTTGAAAAAAGCCGATGGAAAATGCACCCCGGACAACCAACCCCTACTGGTTCGGGTCCACCTGTTTTTCGAGTTCTTCCTTTACCTCATCGATTACCTCATAGAGCCACATCACGTCTTCTATGCTCAAGCGCCCTGCTTTTGCCGGCCGTCTTGCGGTGCCGTCCTTTTTCATTAAGATCCGGGGCCCGATCTGAAGCTTGGGTTCGCCCTCGCCGTACTGATTAATCGATACATGGAGTCCGGTTTCCTCGGATACCCATTCTTTAAGCATCTTGTCTTTTTCCGGATCATAACCGGCCATAGATTGTTTTCCTCCTCAGTCCTTGTTTTCGTTTGGGCACTATGTAGAGATTCGTGAAAAATCCGCCAGCAAGGCAAAAAGTTCAGATATCTGTTTGAGCAGCAACAGTCGGTTTTTCCGCCGTGCTGTATCATCTGTCATGACCAGTACCTCATCAAAAAACCGATCCACTGATTGGCGCAGAGTCGTTACTGCCGAAAATGCCTGGTCCATCTCGCCTTTATTCAAATTGTCGCGAACTGCCTCTGAAACGGCGTGGAAATCCTTGAGCAGCATGGACTCGGCCTCATATTCAAAAAGCGCGGGGTCTGCTTTCAGGTTTTTGGAATCCGCGGTTTGGGTGTCAGTCGGATCGGCTTTTCGAATAATATTAACAACGCGTTTGAATCCCACAGCCAGGGTGTTAAATTCGGGTTCAGCTTTGAGACGTTCCAGGGAATGCGCCTTTGCAGCAACAACCGGGACGGGCTCGTTTTCTGAAGCTGCCATGACGGCCGCGACCGCATCTTTGGAAATCCCTTCAGCCTCAAGAATGTGGGACAGTCGGGCCATTAAAAATGCGACAGCCTGCTGATGGGCGGTTTCCAGAGAGATATTTCGCTGGACGTCGTTCAGGGTCGTAAGGCTTGCGTCAACAAGCCAGTCAATGGAAAGGGGAAGCTTGGTTTCGAGAATAATCTGCAGCAGACCTATCGCCTGCCGCCTTAACGCATAGGGATCGGACGCACCGGTGGGGACCAGGCCGATCAGAAAGCATCCGCAAATGGAATCTATTTTGTCGGAAATGCTGAGCATTGAACCGACAAGTGTCTGCGGTAGTCTGCCGCCCGAAGCTATCGGCCTGTAGTGTTCTTCAATGGCTTTGGAAACTGAATCCGCTTCGCCTGAAGCTTGCGCATAAATCCTTCCCATGACCCCTTGTAATTTTGGGAATTCATTTACCATCAGGGAAACCAGATCCGATTTGCTGAGCCATGCCGCCCGATCCAGATGCTTCTCCATGCTTTCATCAATTTTCAGATAGCGGGCAAGATGGCCCGCAACCCGTCTCACCCGGCGGACCTTGTCATAAACGGAGCCAAGGTCCGCCTGAAAGAGGACTGTTTTCAGTTTTTCCGTCATCTGTTCAAGAGAGGATTTCCGGTCCATCTGATAAAAGAAACGGGCATCCTCCAGCCTTGCTTTCAGGACCCGTTCGTGCCCTCTTCCAACAAGTGTCATATCTCTGGCCAGCGTATTGTTGACCGCCAGAAAATACGGCATCACCTGCTCTTTGTCATCCACAACGGCAAAATAGCGCTGATGCTCCCGCATTGCCGTAATCAGTACTTCCCGGGGAAGTTCGAGAAAACGGGTATCAAACCGGCCAAGGATCGTTGCCGGATATTCAACCAAATGGGTTACCGTCTTCACAAGTTCAGCATCCTGCAGCACCCTGCCATTCACGGCTTTAACCGCCTCGGCCATCTGCTCTTCCATCATGGCCTGGCGTCTGGAGATATCAGCAATTACCCAGGCATCGGTAAGCGCCCTGGCATAGTCAGCTGAATTTTCCAGTTTTATTTTTTTGGGATGCAGAAACCGGTGACCAAAGCTATAGCGGCCGCTTTTAACGTCCCCGACCTGACAGGTTATGACCTGTTTGCCCAGGAGGGCTGCCAGGGAATGGATGGGCCGGGCAAAGTAAACGGAGAGATCTGCCCAGCGCATGGTTTTGGGAAACGGAATCGCAAGGATGATGTCCGGCAGCAATTCTTTGAGAATCGACCGGGTGGACCGGCCAGGCTCGGTTTTGCGAAAAACCACATACCGGCCTTTGTCTGTTTCCTTAACGGATAGTTGCCGGGGGGAAATTCCGTTTTTTTCAGCAAACTTACGGGCGGCCATCGTCAGGCTGCCCCCTTCATCAAAGGCAACCCGTTCAGGCGGGCCGGTCTGCTCCATCACCCGGGGTTTCTGGCGGGCGGCAACCGCCTTGACCAGTACCGCAAGACGGCGCGGGGTTCCAAAAATCCTGGCCTCTCCATGCTCAATCCGGTTTTCATTCAGGCGGTGCAGCAGGTCCTCAGAAAACGCATTTAAGGCCGGCTCAATATAGCCCGCCGGGATTTCTTCTGTTCCAATTTCAATCAGCAGTGGCTCCATCCCTACCTCTGATATGTCGAAAGATGTATGAAGATTTTATCCATCAAATTCTATTTGCTTAACAGCGGATGGCCCATATCGTCGCGCTGCCGGATATAGGCCTCGGCACAGCGCCTGGCCAGATGGCGGATACGGGCGATATAGCCCGTTCGCTCGGTAACACTGATGGCACCGCGCGCGTCCAGGAGGTTAAACACATGTGAGCATTTCAGGCAGTATTCATAAGCGGGCAGGACAAGGTCCTGCCCGATAATTCGCTGCGATTCGGCTTCGAATTTGGCAAAACAGTCAAACAGCATGTCCACAGCCGCGGTTTCAAAATTGTAAGTGGACTGTTCGACCTCTTCCCGGTGGTGAATGTCGCCGTAGCTTAAATGATCGTTCCATTTAAGATCAAAGACATTGTCCACGCCCTGCAGATACATGCAGATCCGCTCCAGTCCGTAGGTAATCTCCACAGAGACCGGATGGACCTCAATGCTGCCGGCAATCTGGAAATAGGTAAACTGGGAAATTTCCATGCCGTCCAGCCAGACTTCCCAGCCCAGCCCGGCCGCCCCCAGCGTGGGCGACTCCCAGTCGTCCTCAATAAACCGGATATCGTGATCCAGAGCATCAATCCCCAGGGCTTTAAGGCTGTTCAGGAATTGGGTCTGAACATCTTTGGGCGAAGGCTTAAGGATTACCTGAAACTGGTAGTAGTGCTGCAGTCGGTAGGGATTTTCACCGTATCGGCCGTCGGTAGGCCGTCTGGAAGGCTGGACATAAGCGACATTCCAAGGTTCCGGACTTAGCGATTTCAACAGGGTAGCCGGATGAAACGTGCCCGCACCGACCTCGAGATCATAGGGCTGGACCAATACGCATCCTTTCCTGGCCCAGAAATTTTGAAGAGAAATAATAACGTTCTGAAAATTCATCTGCTGTTTCCACCTGTCCGATTAAAGTCCTGGATATCAAGCCCGGCGTATGAGGCCCGGTTAGAAGCCGCAACAGCATCATCCGACTGGTTCACGCTTGTATGCGCAGTCCTTCGGCATCCGTCGAAGCCTCCAAAAGTCTCCCCGTGGCAGTTTGTTTCAGAATTGACTGCCACTCGTCTTTTAGTTCAGCAATACATTGCACCGGGCCGATGGCCCAGACGCATCCGCCCCCGCCGGCCCCGCAGAAGCGCGCGCCGCATTGAAGCCTGCGGGCGGCGGAGACAAGTAGCCCGCCTGTCTCATCAAACACATCCGGTGTCAGGCCGGTGCGGATCTCCGTCTCCCGGTTCATCCAATGTGCGGCTGAAACCCAGTCCATGGATTTGAGCGCATGGGCAAACGCTTTGCTGCATTCGGCGATTTCCGTCCATTCCCGCCGGAAACGGCCGGATAAAAACTGGCGCACCCATCTTCCGTTAATATTTTTCGAGGCATGCGGTATTCCGCAATATGCCAGAAGGATGGATTTGTCAAGCGCTGAGTGCTGAACCCGTGGGATCAGCGTCTCCTTTTGAAACCATTTGCCCCCGGCCACCCCTTTCCAGTGCCACGCATTAACGCCTCCATAAACGCCTGCAAGCTGATCCTGCAATCCACAGGGAACGCCCGCGGTGATTTCTTCAATCGCGTGAGCCAGAAAAGCGATAACCTCCCGGGATGCCGGCGGCCGACCCGTTTGCGCAAGAAGACGTTGATAGGCTCCGATCAGGGCCACCGCCGCAATGGAGGAGCCGCCAAGGGCACTCTCCGGCGGAGAAGCTGAATCAATCTGGATATGGAGTCCGTCCAGGTGAAAGTAGGCGGCAACGGCAAACATCAGGCCCAGACGATGATGGTCCAGGGGGAGCCGGTCCAGTGCATATTCGGCACTCCCGAATCCGTTGGATGAAACTTTGATACAGCCCGGCTGATACGAGGTCAGGCGCACCGTTGTCCGCAAATTAACGGCAATATTGACCGTCACGGGCGAAAGATGCGCGAGCGGATAAAAGAAGGATGCGATATCCAGGGTTCCCCCCATATCCACCCGGCATGGGGCCGAGGCCGTCACAGGCCTTTCTGCAAGTATGTCTTTTGCGGATACAGCCATTTTCGGTTAGCATCTCAGTTGCCGAACATGGATTAAAAATCTGCGGCTCTTGGGATCCCTTCCAAGATGGTAGGGCACAAATGCCTCCAGAAAAACAAGACTCTCATTAACCGCGCGCCCCGTAAATTTAAGCCGATCAATATTTTCAAGGCGGCTTGTCTGTATCCAGCGCAGCTGCTTGATGGTTCCTTTTGTGAGCGGATACGGCAAGCTCCGTTCAGATATGCAGTTCTGGCATACCAGCCCGCCCTTTGCAAGATCAAAGCCGCAGCTTTCTCCCGGTATCCGGTCCAGATCCGTACGGCAACGGCTGCATCTTTCAAGATCCGGAGAGAGCCCGGAGAACTTTAACAGATAGAGCTGAAAAACGATGCTGGTAATCCCCGGGGATACCCCGCTGTGAAGGGACTGGAGTCCGTAGCGCAGGAGGTGATAAATCTTTGTCTGAGCCTTCCCCTCCTCAAGCCAGGTAAGCAGCAGTTCCCCCCAGTAGCTGGCATAGGCGGTCCTTTCAAAATCGTTCCGAATTCCGGTAAAGGGCTGCTTGATCCAGGCCTCCTGCAGAATCGGCAGTCCTCCTTTCCGGGGATAAGCACCGATAAAGCCGATTTCAGAGAAAAGTTCGAGTGTTCCGGAAAACCGCTTGCGGCTTTTTCTGGCATACTTGGCAATCATCGACAGCTTGCCCTGGGAAAGGGTGAGAAGGGTCAGAATCCAATCATAGTCGCCGAATTCAGTTCGGCGCAGAAGAATTCCGGACGAGGAAAACGGGAGCATGGGTCACATCCCAAGAAAAAAGGTGGCCAGCTGGAAATAGAAAAAAACGCTTAGGATATCAATGGAGGTGGTGACAAACGGGCCGGTGGCAACGGCCGGGTCTACACTGAAACGGGCGAATATCATGGGCAGAAGCGAGCCGACCAGGGCGGCAATCGACATGGAGGACACCACCCCGACCCCCACCGAGACGGCGACCATCCCGGCATTGTAGTGGATTTGGGCCAGAATGGCCAGTATCAGGCCGTATATGCTGCCCAGGATTAAGCCTATGCAGAGCTCCTTGGATACCACCTGCCAGAGATGCCTGATGTTAATGCGGCCGGTGGCAATTCCGCGGACAACAATGGTTGAGGATTGGATGCCAATGTTTCCCCCCATCCCCATAATCACCGGAATAAAGGCGGCCAGGTAGGAAATACGCTTTAAGCTTTCCTCAAAATGCCCGATGATGAAGACTGCGATAATACCGCCCACGAAACTGGCAAACAACCAGGGCAGCCGGATACGGGTGCTTCGCAGAACCGATTTGGTTTCAACGAATTCCTCCCCGGCACCGGCCATTTTGAGAATATCTTCCGTAGCCTCCTCCCGGAAAACGTCAATTACATCGTCTACCGTCACAACGCCTATCATCTTCTGCTCTTCATCAACGACCGGCACCGCCAGAAAATTATAGCGCGCCACTGTTTTGGCCACATCCTCCTGGTCCATATCCGGTCTGACGGAAACGACATCAGTGGCCATAAACCGTTTCAACGGAGTTTCCGGCGGAACCACGACCAGCTGCCTAAGGGAGCAGACGCCCACCAGGCGGTTATTTTCATTGATCACATAGATGTAGAAGGGCATCTCCACATCTTTGAACTCCGTGGTCTGGAGCGATTGAATCACTTCACTGGCGGTCATCTCCTCATGAAGCGCGATAAAATCCGGGATCATGATTGCCCCGGCCGTATCATCTGCATACTTGAGCAGGCCCTCGACTTCTTCCGAGCCAGATTTTTTCATCCATTCGATTACAGCATCAGCTTTGACCTGCGGCAGCATACGAAGGAGCGCACTGCCGTCATCAGAAGGCATGGATTCAAGAATTGCCACCAATTCGCTGACATCCAGTTCTTCAATCAGGTTTAAAATGATATCCTCATCCAGCTCGCTTAGAACGATTCCCCGTTTTTCTCTGTCGTCGATTAAATGAAACAGCTCCCTCTGGTGGTGGGCGGAAAGGGAGGGGAACATGGCAGAGAGATCTGCCGCATGGATTTTGGTGAGAATTTTCTTCAGGCGTGAGTGATACCCACGGCGCAAGAGCCGTTTAATGGTTTCAACCAATATTTTGTTGCGCTCACCCAGCATTTTGGTTTCAATTCATGGCAGATTGATGCTGTGGAAGTTTCAGGGTCACAACTTCGCCATCGTCTCCGGGCACATGAACCGGCGTGCCGTTTAAACGCATCCGTAATCCGCCCGCGTTTCCGATCAACAGGTTATAATACGAC
Organism: Desulfobacterales bacterium; assembly: GCA_018399455.1. GTDB lineage: Bacteria > Desulfobacterota > Desulfobacteria > Desulfobacterales > Desulfosalsimonadaceae > M55B175. The sequence goes on along the minus strand of JAGYOT010000015.1, from coordinate 5,369 downwards.
TCCGCTTCAAGCTCCACATGATCCTTTGGGCGAAGCAAATATTCCAAGGGCTCCTCGCCGTCGATGTTGATCTTGATCCATGTTCGTTTAACAGTATCGATAATCAACACCAGTTTTTCCCCCTTTGGGTCGGTTGCCGGTTCCTCGGGGGTCATGTCGGTTTCTGCAGCTATCTGCGCAGGGGTTTGCAGGTTTTTATCCATAGGCTCGGGCGGCAGAACCATGTCCCGCAGATAAAAAGCAGAAACTGACGCACCGCCGATGATCAGAAGCAAAAAAAACAATAAAATCACGCGGGGCAACAATTTTTCCCTGTGCCGCTTAAATGGCTTGGCTGATGTGTCCCGGCCGGTATAAGCCGCGCGGTTGATTTCATAGCGATCAATGAGATCGTCGGCGTCAATGCCGATATAGTCTGCATAAGCCCGGAGGGTGCCCTTAATGTATATGTCATCAGGCAGGCCCTCATGATCTTCGGCTTCGATCAGCGACAGCTTGTGACGGCTGACCTTCAGCGCCTCGGAAACAGTTTCCAGGTCTACACCCATCTGCTCGCGGATCGCTTTGATATAGCGACCAAACGATACCGGGCTTGAGTCCGTATAGAACCGGTTTGTCTCCAAAGATAATCCCTGAATTCTCTATAAACGTGCTTTAGATTCTAATCAACATATGGCAAATATCGAAAAAAGGCAATCTGTAACACCCTGTTTCAGTAAATTATTTTAATATGGGAGTCTTGCCGCAATCCTTCTATCCATTCCTGGAATTTTTCGTTAACTGCTTGCTCATATAACTGTTTTCTGATCTCGTCGTAAACAGATTCAAGGGCTTTATCCGTGGGTTTCACGATTTCGGAAACATAAAAAATCTGAAAGCCCTGGTCGGTTTCAACAATTCCGGAAATTTCACCCGGGTCAAGGTTTTGAATCACTTCTCGGAGCTTCTGCTGCAGATCGTTTAAACTGAATGTCCCCAGTTCCCCGCCGTCTGAAGCATTGCTGCCTTCCGAGTATTTACGGGCCACCGCCTCAAAGGAGCGGCCGTCGTTCAACTCATTCAACGCTTTTTCCATTCTCTGTCGGATCTCTTTGCGGTCGGCGGCATCGACGCTGTCGCCGCATGCCATGAAAATGTTTTTCAGGTGATATTTCGTCTCACTATGCCCCATTTTCGGATGCGCCTCATGGTATTCCCGGATATCCTCATCCGTTATCACAACATTGGATTTGACTTTCCGGTTGACCAGTTTGCTCTGAAGAATCTGGCGCCGGATTTCCTCCCGGTAGGTTTTCATGTCCACTCCATTCATGCTCAAGGAGCGCAGTAGCATCTCATCCGTATACCCGTTCATCGATTTTACCTGTTCAATGGCACCGTCAACTTCGGCTTTCGATACGGAGATGCCCTCTCTTTCAATTACCTGATCCGCCAGGGTACGCTGGATTAATTGGTTTAACAACGCCTTGCGTTGTTTTTCAATTAACCCCCGGGTTTTGGCTGCCGGAAGGTTTTGCGACCGGATCTGTTTTTCCACCGGTGCAAAAGCCGCTTCAAACTCTTTTAACCGGATGACGTCGTCATTGACAATGGCAACAATCCGATCCACGGTTTCAGTAAAGGAGGTTTCAGCAGCAAGTACAGTGCCCGCAAGCCAGCACAAAACCAACAGGATCCAACAAACAAAGACCTTGAACCGAATAAATTGCCATATAACCTGCATGAATGATTCCTTTAACTTATAAGTATAAAATATTTAATAATTAACATGCCTTGCGATTTCCATCAAGGTGTTTTTCGCCTCCGCCATCAATCTGGGCGTTCCGTTAACCGACATTTTAACGGTTAGTGTATTCTCCGGACTGAACTGAAATCGATCGGGAGTCAGATCGATCAAATCCATCAGACCCATCGGATGGGCCTGATGCTGTTCCGAGAAGGCGAGGCTCATGCGTCCGTCCGCCAGATCCAGCCGCTTGACGCCCGCTTTAATGGCAATGATACGCAGCATGATTTTTATAAGCAGGTTCTGGGCAGGCTCCGGAAGCGGCCCGTAGCGGTCGGTGAGCTCTGATTTGATATCTGCAACCTCTTTTAATTCGTTCATTCGGGCCAGACGCCGGTAAACAGCCATCCGCTGGTTAATTTCGGCGATATAGCGCTCAGGAATATGAACCGAAACGGGAATGTTGATCTCGGGCTCGAGTGCTTCCGCGACAGGCTTTCCCTTCAGACGGGAAACCGATTCTTCAAGCAGTTTCAAGAACATGTCATACCCGACTGCTGCAATACGCCCGGACTGCTCAACTCCCAGGGCAGCCCCACCGCCACGGATCTTCAGGTCGTTCATGGCGATCTGGAAGCCTGCGCCCAGGTCGCTGTGCTCCATTAACACCCTGAGCCGTTTCCGGGCATCCCGGGTAAGGGCTGCCTCCTTGGGGACAAACAGGTAGGCATAGGCCTGTTCATTGGAGCGGCCGATACGGCCCCTTAGCTGGTATATTTGAGCCAGACCGAAGCGGTCGGCCCGGTTGATGATCATGGTATTGGCGTTTGGTATATCAAGACCGGACTCGACGATGGTGGTACAGACCAGCATATCGATTTCCCGGTTCATGAACTGATACATGACCCGTTCGAGTTCATCCTCCTCAAGCCTTCCGTGAGCCACCCCCATACGGACCTCCGGCACCAGGTCCTGCAGATAACTGGCGGTATTCCAGATCGTATTGATATTGTTGTGTACAAAAAATATCTGACCCCCGCGTTCAAGCTCGTTTTGAACGGCCTCTGTGATCACCATCGGATCAAACTCCGAGACATAGGAGATGATCGGTCGCCGAAGCTCGGGTGGAGTCTGGATGACACTGATATCGCGAACCCCCAGAAGCGACATATGAAGGGTGCGGGGAATGGGGGTTGCGGTCATGGACAAAACATCCACCGTGTTTCTAAGCTTTTTCAGATTCTCCTTGTGCTTGACCCCGAAGCGCTGTTCCTCGTCGATCACAATCAGGCCCAGATCTTTGAATGCCACGTCTTTCTGAAGCAGTCGATGGGTGCCGATAACAATATCAGTCCTGCCCTGTTTGACATGCTCCACAATCCGCCGCTGTTCTTTTCGGGAACGAAAACGGCTCAGGCATTCGATATGAACCGGATACCGCTCAAACCGCTCAGAAAATGTGACAAAATGCTGTTCCGCCAAAATCGTTGTCGGTACCAGGAGAGCGACCTGTTTTCCGTCATTGACTGTTTTAAAGGCAGCACGAAGCGCAACTTCGGTTTTGCCGTAGCCCACATCGCCGCATATCAGGCGATCCATTGGCTGATCCTGCTCCATGTCTGTTATCACATCATCGATGGCCTTTAACTGATCGGTCGTTTCCTCAAAAGGAAAACCGGCCTCAAAGTCTTTGTAATAGCTGTCCGGCGGACTGAAGGCATGCCCCCTGCCCGTTTTCCGGGCAGCATACAGCTCAAGAAGTTCGTTGGCGATTTTTTCGGCCGAATCTTTGGCCCTGGCCCGGGAGCGCTGCCAGGATTTGCCGCCAAGCTTGTCCAGAGACGGTTCAATGCCCTCCACGCCCATGTATTTCTGGACCAGCTGCATTCGGTCCACCGGAAGATACAGCTTGTCCCCGCCCTTATAGCAGAGGTTTAAGAAATCGCCGGTTATCCCGTCAACCGTGAGTTTTATCAAACCTTTGTACATGCCGATGCCATGCTCCACATGGACTACCAGATCATCCAAATTCAGCTCACCGAAGTCGAGCAGCTGGGTCTGCACCCGGGCATGCTGCTTTTTTCTGGGTCTGCGGGGCATTCGACTGCCAAATATTTCAGATTCGGTAATAATGGCCAGGGCGGCGGAGGGCAGGATAAAGCCCTGATCCAGCTGCCCTACATAAATCCAGGCATGGCCGGGCCGAAGTTTCAACGGCGCCGGAGCATCAGATATGTCAAGGGATAGTCCGTACGGTTGAAGCAGTTCCTGAGTCCGCCGGGCCTGCGAGTCTGTGCCGCAGACCAGCAGTGTCAGAAATCCGGCGGTGCGCTGTTGTTCAATCCAGTCCGCAAGCGGTTTTAAGGCCTGCTCATCCTTGTCCCCTTTCGTGAGACGGGAAGATAAGGCATCATTTGTTTCAGTATCCAAGGCAATGGTCGTTGTCTCCGCCGTCCCCGGCTCCACTGCCGGCAGGCAGCGAAAGGTGAGTCCGGCCCGGTCGGAAAGGCTTGCGGAGACATCCTTCCATGCCCCATACAGGTGCGAAGGCTCCACACACAGCCGATCGTCATTGGTAGCCTGGAGATAGTTGCGCATTGCACGGTTTTCAGCCCGCATCGCCTCCTTTTCAATCTCTCCCGGCTCTGTTTGAATCCAAATCATATCGGCCGGGGCATAATCAAAAAATGTGTCCAGGCGGGAATAAATCAAAGGCAGCAGACTATCCAGGCCGTTAAAGACCCCCTTATTGCGGACCCGGGCGATAAAGCGCTCGGCTTGTTCATCCGAAAGCCCGAGATCGGGCCCATTTTCCCGAACCCGGCGGATCATGCCATCAAGCCAGTGTTTATGAAGCACCACTTCTTTTGCCGGCAGAATAACAGCCTCATCAATGCTCCGGGTCTGGCGCTGCGTCCGGGGTGAAAAAAACCGCAGGGAATCCACGCTGTCGCCGAACAGTTCAATTCGGACAGGCTGGGCATGCATCGGGGAGAAGACGTCAATGATCCCGCCGCGGACTGCATATTCTCCCGGCTCCTCAACCAGTGCGGTGTGGCTGTATCCGCCGGCATGCAAATGGGCGATGAAAGCCTCACGCTCCAAATCCTCTCCCGCCATGACCAGCTCAGCAAAGCCGGTAAGAATGGATTTGGGGATAAGCCGCTGCAAAAGAGTTTCTGCGGGAAGCAGGACGATCAGATTGTCTGCGGCATTGGCGGCCAGGCGGTACAAAAGATGAATGCGGCGGGCCGCGGTTTCATTATGATAAGCAATCTGTTTGAAAGGCAGGATATGATAGGGCCTGAAAATTGTCGTTTCACGGTTGGCATCGCCCATAAAAAACTGCAGATCCGTCGCGATACGTTCGCACATTTGATGGGTGGGCAAAACCATGGCCATGGGGCGTTTGATACGCCCGGCCATCTGCGCGGCAACAAAGGCCTGATCAGATCCGAGCGCATGGGTACAGACCCGTCTTTTGCCGGATTCAATATCTGCCGTCAGTCGCTTTACGGTTTCTGTAAAAGCTGAATGAAACATAAGCGGAAATATCCGTTGAATCGAAAACCGATATAAGCTTGCCGGAACGTTGGTCCGATGCTCTTATCAGAACTGCGTCCCGGCCGCTTTTGATATTTTA
>JAGYOT010000149.1 GCA_018399455.1 Desulfobacterales bacterium | reverse complement strand
GGGCCTGCGTTTCGGCGTCCGCTCGGCGTCCAGTCCGGTCATCACCATAAACGGGAAAGTAATTATAAATTCAAAGAGAAAGCCGATCGGGAGAAGGATATAGATAAGCGGCAGCCGGACCATGTAAAAATGAATACGTTTGCGAATGCGCCGGATGGGTTTTGCTGTTTTCAAAGGCGGCAATGGACTATCCTTATCAAAATGTTAAATGGTGATCCGGATTTTTCCAGGGCTTTTCTATATCCGGCGCCAGCGGCGGGGGCAAGCCGAAAACAGGCTTCCCGCCTGACTATTTCCTGCTATTTTTGATGCTGTCGTAAAAGACCCGGCTCCTTTCGGCATTTCTAATCATCACCTGTCCTGTCTGCCCCGGAAGGATTGCCGACCGGCACCAGCATTACCGGTATCGGACAATGGCGCAGCAGCGCTTTTTTGGAATGCCCGATTATTGCGGTTTCAATAGGCCCATAGTCATGACGGCCCATTACCAGTAAATCGTAGGGGCCGGTTTCGGTTTGCTGAAGAATAATATCCATGGGATGGCCGAATTCCACGATGACATCGGCAAGGTTAAACCGGCAGGCCGGCAGTTGACAGCCGAGTTCGTGGCATATGCCGCTCACCCGGTCTTTGACCTCACTGGTGATTTGTCCGCGGCTCTTTGCTTTCAATTCTTCCTCGTTGTGGTAGCCCAGGAAGGCGGCCATGAGAAGTTCCGCATTGGAGGCGGTTTTGCTTATAACATAAATGACGCTCAGCGCGGCCTCAAAAGCGTTGGCTAATGCGACGGCATAGCCCATGGCCTTGCGGGCGCTGCCGGAAAGGTCTGTTGCATAAAGAATATGGTTGAATTGCGGTACCATTTTTGCCTTTCAGCTTAGCGTTTTTATTCTTTTTCTTATAACATATCATCTGTCACTTATTTTTCCACCCGGTTCCGTCTGGATAAAATGGTTTCAGGCGCGATTTCTCCCAGATGATCAAATACATAATCCGGTTGATACGGAAACCGGCTCATGGTTTCCCTGCTCGTTACCCCGGATAAGACCAGACAGGTTGTCATGCCCGATTCCAGGCCGCCAACAATGTCTGTATCCATACGGTCTCCTATCATAAAACAGTTCGCCGAATGTACTCCGAGTTTTTTGCGCGCCCAAAACATCATGGCCGGATTTGGCTTTCCCAGAAAATAGGGGGCAACCCCGGTAACTTTTTCGATGGGTGCCACCAGAGCGCCGCATGCCGGCACGGGCCCTCGCAGGCTGGGTCCGGTTAAATCCCGATTCGTTGCAATAAATTTTGCGCCTTCCTGAATCAGCAGAGTCGCTTCGGTGATCTTGGCATAATCATATTCCTCGGTTTCTGCAACCACGACATAATCCGGTTTGTTGGATGTGATTTCAACGTCCGCGTTTTCAAGTTCATCAAGAACGCCTTTGCCGCCAATCACATAAGCCGAACAGCCATTGGGCCGCTGCACCTTAAGAAAGCTGGCGGTCGCCATGGCAGCGGTATAAAAATAGTCCTCCGTAACATCGATTCCCATGCCCTGGAGCCGATCCCGCATCTCCAAAGGGGTATGGTAGGAGTTGTTGGTTAAAAACAAGAACTTATAATTACCCTGCCTTAATCTGTTCACAAAATCTTTCACCCCGGGAATCAATCGGGAGCCGGTATGCACAACCCCGTCCATATCCATGATAAATGATTTCTGGTAACTTCTGTCATCTCTATGCATCATATCAGAACCTATTCCGGAGCCTGTCTTTTACGACAGCGCAACTGTTTTTATATTTACTCCAGGTTAGCCCAAAATACAAAACGATTATATCGTGCCTTAAGGAAAACCGTCTTTTTCGCCATATCTGTGTCAGGCTCAGGTCTTAATCCTTAACATGCGTAGGGCAGGACTGGGTTTAAAATTTTCGCTTTCCGTGACCTTAACAGAAAAATTCCGATTTTCGTCAGGACACTAAATGATCCGGGTGACACGGATATGACGTTATCCGAACAAATAAGGGAAGGGTTTGATTGGCGCTGGTTTAAGGCAGAGCCTTCGGAGGGTTCATTCAGACACCCGGCTTGTGTTATTGGTAATTGTTCTCATGCGCGAGCAGATCCAAATGAAGGGTAACCAGGTTCTGAAGAACCAGGGGAGGAGGGGTTTCAAATTCCCGGTTATCCACCGTCTTAATATATCTCAGGCATTTTTTACAGAAATACACCCGAAGTCCCTTTTCTTCCTCCGGCTCAAGATAGCCGAGGTTTTCATGATCCGCATGCCCGCAGAAAGGGCAGCCGATTCTTTGGTAGGCCCATTGAGTGGCGCAGAGTTCACACTGGAGGTATCTTTTGCCTGATTCATTAAAACAGGCCATGTTCGGGTTTGAACCGCAAATCGGGCAGTATCCGTAGTTCCAGTTCTCGGTGTCAATCTGGCCGGAAAGAGAAATCCGCAACGGCTCCAGGGCAGGAAGAAGGGCAGTCCGGGCCAGAAACTCCAGTCCGCCTGGATCCAGTCGGACCTCTTCGGCAAAGGCCGTCAAGGCGTCCATGTCATCTCCGAGAATGCTTCTGAAAAGAGCCGTGCCCCAGTCCGAATCGTTTTCCAGTCTTTTAATTGCGTTGTTCAATCCGGGACGATCCTCCCTCTGCGTTTGCCGCAGCTGCATCATAAAGCGGGCCAGCACGCGGGAGGAAGCTTTGAAATCGATGGGAAGCGCCTCCCTCTGAAAGACGGGAACCCCGGCCGGTCTGCTCACGGCCTGCAAATCAAAAAAGACGGGTGCCTGGCCGGAACCGGAGGCTTTGCTCATAATTTCGAGAAGCATCCGGTAGACGCCGAGCGTCTCGCGATACTGAGGCTTTTGTTCTGCCAGCCGGTCAATGACGGCCAGTTGATCCTGTATGCATTCGCCCATCAGTCAAGCTCTTCCAATGCCTTTACCAGATTTTCAAGCGGCGGCCGTTTATTGATGTTATAAACGGAAATATACCGGATAATGCCTTTTTTGTCGATTATGAAGAGTGCTCTTTCAGAGATGCCGTCCGAGCGCAATACCCCGAATTTTTCCGCAGCAGCCCCATGGGGCCAAAAATCCGAGAGCACCGGAAACCAGAGCCGTCCCATCTCACGGGTCCAGGCATGAAGGGAGGGGAGATTGTCCACCGTGATTCCCAGAAGTATTGCCTCATGTTCCCGGAAGACGGGTTCGATGATATTGTATCCCGGCCACTGGTCGGAACAGACCGGCGTCCATGCGGCCGGCACAAAAGAAAGGACGACATTGCGTTCTCCCTGGTACTGACTCAGGGCAATCGTAGTGCCGGATAAAGCGGGAAGCTTGAAATCAGGGGATTTGTCTCCCACCGCGACCCTGAGTTTGCTGTCGGTGGGTTTAAGCGGGCCGGGGTCATAGATCTTATCGCTGAAGGCGCCGGAATGGGCCCCGCCCCATCCTGCTGCTGCGGCCAACAGTATTAAAAACGCCAGGTTGATGAAAGCGGCCTTTTTCATTTCAATCCTCCAGAAACGGCTTGGCGGATTCCCGTATGTGTTCAAGAAAGCGCTCCGCCCCGTCTAATCCGCCGAGTTCCGAGTAAAAGACCTGATCCGGCCCCCGGGCATTGACGGCTATGCCGAAAAAATAGGGCGTCCGGACCTCGCCAAGGCGTTTATGAATCTTATAATCCGGGTCCGGAAACAATGGGAAGGCAACGTTATAGGTCGTTCTGTAAACTTCCACCTCGTACTCCGAGTTCCCGGCCCCGATTCCGATCATTTTAATCCTGTCCCTTAGCGCTTCATTGTTTACGATGCTTTCATAAAAGGTGTTGACCTCCGGGGCCTCCCTTTGGCAATGGGGGCAGTACATGCTGAAGATTTCAATGATCAGTATCCGCGTTTTTATGCATTCTGTTTTAAAGCTGCCGGCATCCTCCGGAAGCCCAAGGTAGGCCCTGTGTTCAGCGGCCTCCGGAAGGGGTAGGGAGATATCGGGAAATACGTCGCCGGATTTTGGGGGCCCATTGCTGTCTCCGGCAAAAGATGCCCAAGGGGAAAAAAAGAGAAGCATCAGTATTGCCAATCGGCTCACCGTGTTCATAAAACCCCTCTCTGAGAGCACAAAAGTGTTCGAGGCGGTGATGCAGTGCCTTCATCAACCATCAGAGGGGAACCGTACTCCTTGCGGCTCCCCTTTTTCTGCTTTAGGCGTTAAATGCATTTCCCGGGTTTTTTAGCCGGCCAGTCTGTTGATGAACAGCCGCTCCTTTGCCAGTTCTTTCAGAGATAAAGCAATTTTTTTAAGGGCCAGCTGCCTGTCTATGGGCATGGGGGCGGCTGTTGCGTTCGCATACCGATGATATTTGGCGGGCTCATCGATCAACAGATAAAAGACCCTCAAGTCATCGAGTCCCGTGACTCTGGCATTGGGGTATTTTGACGTCACCTCGGCTTTTCGTTTTTTTGCCAGCTCCACCATCTCGTCCCGCTCCCCGAAATTCATGGCCCCCGTGGGACATGCCTTGACGCATGCGGGCAGAAGCCCGTTGTTTACCCGGTCGACGCACATGGTGCATTTCGCCATGTAGCCCGTGTCTTTATCCGCCCTCGGGATGTCAAACGGACAAGCCCCCCGGATATCCTCGATATCGGCCTTTTTAAGCCTGTCGTTGTATAAAACGGCGCCGGTTTTGCTGTCTATGGTAATTCCCCCCGGAGCGACCTCGTCTCCCATCTCTTTGCAGGGGGGATTGACGCAGTGCCGGCACTGATCCGGGAAGAAATACCAGGCCGGCTTGCCGTCGGCCCCCATCTCTTCGTTGAAACGTATCAATTTATAAGTATAAAAACTCAGATCCCTGGGATTCTGATAGCTGCCCCAGTTTTCGGTCTTTGTGGCCGGCAGCTGATTCCATTGCTTACAGGCGATCTGACAGCCCCGGCATGCAATGCAAAGGGTCGTATCGATAAAAAAAGCCTTTCCACTCATCAGATCACCTCCTTATAGCTTTCTCACGTTTGCCATAAAGGCCTTGGTTTCGGGAATTTTTGTATTGGGGTCCCCCGTGGACGGGGTCAGGAGATTGGCGGAGTCCCCGCCGTCTTCAGGATATACCCACCCAAAATGCCAGGGCATCCCAATCTGGTGGATAACGTTGCCATGTATCTTAAAGGGCCTCATCCTGTGGGTTACAATCGCCACGCAGGTAAGCTCGCCCCTGGCCGTTTCCACCCTAACTTTTTCACCGTTTTGGATGCCCTTCATCTTTGCCAGATCAGGGCTCATTTCAACGAACATTTGCGGCTGGGCCTCAAGCAGCCAGGGCAGCCAGCGGGACATGACGCCCGACTGCCAGTGTTCGGAAACCCTGTAGGTGGTTGCCACAAAAGGATACCTGGGATCACAGGTCCGGTATACATCAGCGTCTGTGTGGTATTCCGATGCCGTCGGGTTGGTCAGCTGGCCTGAGAACAAGTTTTTTTCTACAGGGCATTCCAGGGGTTCATAGTGT
>JAGYOT010000148.1 GCA_018399455.1 Desulfobacterales bacterium | reverse complement strand
ATCTGCCGTATTTTGAGTCCCTTGGCTGGCAGATGGACCCGGCCCCGTTTTTTTCAAATGCGTACCTGGAAAAACTGTATGCAGGCAAATCCACCTGGAAAGAGGCGCTGCTGGCCTACTGGGGAAGGATAAAGGCATTGGCCTGCGCGGGCAGCTATGATCTGGTATGGGTTGAAAAGGAAATCCTGCCGTTTTTTCCGGCTGCAGCCGAAGGGATGCTAAAGGCGTTTGGCATACCTTACATGGTGGATTACGATGATGCCCTGTTTCACAGATATGATCTTCATCGGCTGCCTATAGTGCGGGGTCTGCTGGGCCGGAAGATTGATGCGGTGATGAAAAATTCGGCCCTGGTGGTGGCCGGAAACCAGTACCTGGCTGATCGCGCCAAAAGCGCCGGGGCAAAACGCATTGAAATCGTACCCACAGTGATTGATCTGAATCGCTATCCGGCGGTGGCCGATCAGCCGGGCAAAAACGGCGGGCCGTTGGTGATCGGCTGGATCGGAACCCCCAAGACAAGTCGTTACCTGTGTCCCCTGAAAAACGTTTTCGAATCATTGCAGTCCCAGTTTAATGTCCGGTTTGCAGCCGTGGGGGCTACCCGGAAAAGCCTGGGTGACCTTCCGGTGGAACCCTGGCAGTGGAGCGAGGATACAGAGGTGGACTCCATCCGGCACTTTGATATCGGCATCATGCCCCTTGAGGATTCCCCCTGGGAGCGGGGCAAGTGTGGTTACAAGCTTATCCAGTACATGGCCTGCGGCCTGCCCGTGGTGGCCTCGCCCGTGGGCGTGAACGTTGAAATCGTAAAGCCCGGGGTTAATGGCTGGCTTGTCGAAGAAGTGTCAGAATGGCAAGATAAAATTGCGCGATTAATTAGTGACGCGCCGTTGAGGCAACGAATGGGTTATTATAATAAAGCTAAAGTGGCGCAATGGTATTCATTGCAGGCCCAGGCAGACAAGGTAATAAATTTATTTGTTGAGGCGGCAAATAAATAATGTGTGGAGTAGTCGGGTTTTGGCAAAAGGCTGAACGTTTAGAGACAGCCATTATTGGCCAGATGACTATTTGTCTTGAGCATCGCGGACCGGACGATGCCGGCGTCTGGCTGGATGAAGAGGCTGGGCTGGCATTGGGTCACCGGCGCCTGTCTATTCTTGACCTCTCTCCTGCGGGCCACCAGCCCATGCTGTCGCCTTGCGGCCGGTTCGCTCTGGTTTATAATGGTGAAATTTACAATCATCTGGATCTACGCGTTGATCTGGAAGCAGAAGGAGGGCATTTTAACTGGCGCGGTCATTCGGATACAGAGACACTGCTGGCAGCTTTGCGTCATTGGGGCCTGGAAAAGACCCTTGGCCGACTAAACGGAATGTTTGTCTTTGGGTTGTGGGACCGGCAGGAGCGGTCTCTGTTTTTGGTTCGGGATAGGATGGGCATCAAACCCCTGTACTACGGCCAGCATAACGGCGTCTTCCTGTTTGGCTCCGAACTCAAGGCTTTAACTGCGCATCCAGAATGGCGCGGCGAAGTTGATCGGGATGCGCTCGCTCTGTATATGCGCCACAACTGTGTGCCAACTCCATGGAGCATTTATAAGGGAATTTTCAAGCTGCCTCCGGCCCATTTTGTCGTTGTCCGCGACAACGGCCATGATGTTTCCTTCCCCCAGTGCTACTGGGATCTGGCCCGGATTGCGGAACAAGGATCAAAGCAGGCGCATGAAAATGCCGATGAGTTGATCGCTGAATTGGATGAATTGTTGAAAGACGCTGTGAAAAAACGAATGGTCGCTGATGTTCCCTTGGGTACTTTTCTATCCGGCGGATTAGACTCCACCACGGTTACCGCCCTTATGCAGACCCAGAGCGATAAGCCCGTGCGGACCTTTTCAATCGGTGTATATACTGAAAACACAGATGAAGCCCGGCATGCCAAGGCTGTTGCCAAGTATCTGGGCACAGATCATACTGAGTTGTATGTTACGCCTGAAGAGGCTATGGAAGTTATCCCCCGCCTTCCCGTCATGTGGGATGAGCCCTTTTCTGATTCATCACAGATCCCCACTTTTCTTGTCAGCAAATTGGCCAGGCAACATGTGACAGTAAGCCTTTCCGGTGATGGAGGCGATGAGCTCTTTGCCGGGTATAACCGGCATATAGTCGGTCCTGAAGTATGGGAAAAGGCAAGAAGGCTTCCGTTGCTACTTCGGCGTATGTTATGTTTAGGAATAGGGCTTCTGGCTAGGCATGATTTAGAAGCCATGCGACGATATTTGCCGCAACGGATGGCTGTTCCCAATTTGGTTGATAGATTGGAGAAGTTGGCAGGCGCGCTCAAAGCCCGTAACAGACAAGTATTTTATAAAGACTTGGTTTCCCATTGGAAAGACCCGGGAACATTGGTCCTTGGCGGGGTTGAACCGGATACTCTGCTCGATAGATTGGAAGACATGCCCCAGCTGGCTTGTCTGCGCGAAGAAATGATGTACCTGGATCAAATGACCTATCTGCCCGATGACATCCTGACTAAAGTGGACCGAGCCAGCATGGCCGTGAGTTTGGAGGCTCGGGTACCGCTCTTGGATCACCGGGTGGTGGAATTCGCCTGGAGTGTGCCTACTGAGTATAAATACAGGGAAGGGAAGGGCAAATGGTTGTTGCGCCAAGTGCTGTATAAATATGTTCCGCAGGAAATAATGGACCGGCCCAAACAGGGTTTCGGCGTGCCCATTGAACATTGGCTGCGCGGGCCTTTACGCGAATGGGCCGAGGAGTTGTTGCGGGAAAATCGCCTCCGCGAAGAAGGTTTTTTTGACGCTACACCAATCAGGAAGATGTGGCTGGAGCATGTAAGCGGAAAGCGCCGCCAGCAATATCATTTGTGGGATGTGTTAATGTTTCAGGCTTGGCTGGAAGAAAATACAGATCAATGAAGCATCCCTGTGTAATATTCGCCGCAAATCGCGGCTATGCTTTGACCAGTTCACGAACCTTGCTGATTCAACATTTTTTGGCTTCTGACTGGAATGTAGTTTTGGCTACAGCGGATGACGCAGAAAGCCGATCTTTGTGCGCAGAAGGGGCTTATCTGGAGCCAGTTAGTTTTAACCGGGGCGGGTTTTCTCCTCTTGTTGACTGGAAAGCTTATCAGCGCCTGTTGGCCATTTATAAAAAGTGGCGTCCTATCCTTATACAGAATTTTCATGCAAAGCCGGTTATTTTGGGCTCTCTATCAGTTAGGCGGGCGCTGGGGGGTAAAGTGCGGGTAGTCAATGCCATCACGGGCTTGGGGCATGCCTTTATCTCCGGCGGGATCACTTCCAGGCTGGCGGGTATGGGCTATCGACTTGTCAGAGAGCGCACCGACGCAACCATTTTCCAAAATAAGGATGATTTGGGTTTGTTTTTGAAAAACGGATGGGTAAAAGAATCCAGAGCCAGGCTTATTCCAGGGTCAGGCGTGGATGTGGAGCGCTTCCGGATGGTGGATCGGCGAGGCCGGGATATGCGGTCTCCTGTGGTGGTCATGCTGGGGCGCCTTCTGCGGCAAAAAGGCATTCCGGAGTTTGTGGAAGTGGCCAGGCGCATAAAAACAGATTGGCCGAATTCCAAATTTTTACTGGCGGGCGAAGAAGACCTTATGCATCCGGATGCGGTAACTGCTGAGTGGGTTCATAAGCAGGGCTTTGTGGAATATGTGGGCAGGTTGTCTGATGTCCAGCCCTTGTTGGCCAAGGCGGATGTTCTGCTTTTTCCATCCTATAGGGAGGGATTGCCCCGGGTTATTCTGGAAGTTGCCGCTACCGGCCTGCCAACAGTTGCTTTTGATGTGCCCGGGGTGCGTGAGGCAGTGAGAAACAATGAGACGGGCTATTTGGTGGCATGTCGGGATGTAAATGGGCTAACGAAAAAAGCCCTGGCACTTCTTGAAGATGATGAACAACGGCTGCAAATGGGCCTGGTTGCCAGGGCTATGGTTGAAAAGAATTTTGACGTCAGGGCAGTCAAAGATGGCTATCTCAATTTGTACCGAGAACTTGGGGTTGAAATTTAATGGTATTCACTCCGGTCATAATTATTGGCGCTCCACGATCGGGTACCAATATGCTGCGTGATGTGCTGACTTCACTGCCGGGTGTGGCTACCTGGCCGTGCGACGAGATCAATTATATCTGGCGGCATGGAAATGTGCGGTATTCTTCGGATGAATTCATCCCGGACATGGCAAGGTCTGAAGTAGGCAGGTATATTCGAAGGCAGTTTGACTGGGTGGAAGGAAAATACAAGGCGCATACGGTGGTGGAAAAAACATGCGCCAATTCGCTTCGGGTGGGATTTGTGGACCGGGTGGTGCCTGAGGCAAAATATATTTTTATCAGAAGAGACGGTTTGGATGCCGTGGGATCTGCCCTAAAACGCTGGAAGGCGGAGTTGGATATCCCATACCTGGCACGAAAGGCGCGCTTTGTGCCAACGTCAGATTTGCCTTATTACGCTTCCCGGTTTTTGTGGAACCGGAGCTATAGGATGTTTTCCCGGGATGAGCGCCTGGCGTTTTGGGGGCCGAAGCTGGACGGCATGGAAGAGCTTTTGCACAAGTATTCCCTGGAAGAAGTCTGCGCCCTGCAGTGGAAGCGGTGTGTGGACAAAGCTGCTGCGGATCTGGCAGAGATGCCTGCGGATCGCTGGACAGAGGTGGGCTATGAAGATTTTGTTAAAGCTCCTGAAACAGGTTTGAGGGAACTTCGTGAATTTTTGGGCATTAATGTCGGTGAGGAGCTAATCGCCAAAGCTGTGGAAGGGGTCTCACCGCGCAGCATTGGTAAAGGACGGGAGCAGTTGGGGAAAGAGGCTGTTGGCAGGCTTGGACAGCTAATGGAACAAACATTGGCTCGATATGGGTATGCCTAATTGTGCCGTCGGTGGGTATCGGGAGACTGACAGGATATGTCTGAAACAAAGGGATTGACCAAGCCACAGGCCGCGCTGAAGCGCGGCTTTGATTTTTTTGGGGCCGCATTCGGCCTGGCCCTGACAATCTGGATTATTTTGCCTGCGTGGGTGCTGGCAAGTATTGATACCCGAAGGAATGGTTTTTTCACACAGGAACGGGTGGGCCGGAACGGACAGATTTTTCGGGTGATAAAAATCCGGACCATGCGTGAGGTGCCGGGAATGAACACAACAGTGACCACGGGCAAGGATCAGCGGATCACTACTTTGGGCCGTTTTTGGCGGAAGAGCAAAATAGACGAGCTGCCGCAATTGATCAATGCGCTCAAAGGAGATATGAGTTTTGTCGGGCCGCGGCCGGATGTGCCGGGGTATGCGGACAGGCTTCAGGGGGAAGACCGGATCGTGTTGAGCGTGCGGCCGGGAATCACCGGGCCGGCAACGCTGAAATACCGGGATGAAGAGGCAATTCTGGCAGAGCAGGACGACCCGGAGCGGTATAATAATGAAGTTTTGTGGCCGGACAAGGTGCGTTTGAACCGGGAGTATGTGGAAAATTGGTTCTTTCTGGCAGATGTGCATTATATTTGGGAGACGGTGG
>JAGYOT010000147.1 GCA_018399455.1 Desulfobacterales bacterium | reverse complement strand
ACGCGCTATTGGAATACAACAGGGCCGTGGATGCCGTTGCAGAAAAGACGCCGTTCGACTCGTGGTTAGAGAGGGCTGATGAAGCGCTGACGATGGTCGATGGCTATACGAGTTCGTGGCTTGAGGCTTTCCAACTGATCGGCGGGATGCACCACAACCTCGCCGACGAGATGATGGATGCGTCAAACAAGCTGTACGAGGCGAACCGTGACGCGGCGAACGCGACCACGATGTCGGAGCGCAACGCGGCGGCGGAACGTGCGCAGATCGCGGCGGACGAGTACGAGGCTGCCGGTTGAAAAATGATTCTTTTACTATAATAACTGTTTCAGGGAATGTTCTCTGTGTCAGTTTGAATGGCGGTTGCGACGGGTAGAGACGTGAATATCTAAAGCACCCCTTATTTATAGAATAAAAAAAGAGAAACATTTGTCAATCAATTTATAAGATAAGGTTAAAAAAACGCGGTTTGTTTGCAGGAAGCCTGCAAATAATCAGTGTGAGCCGTATTTTGAGATTTGTCAGGCGAGGGCTTTGGATTTAAATCGATTAGCAGTGTTAATTATAGTATAACTAATACATATATCGTTATTTTTTTTTGGTTTGGATGAGTAGCAGAAAAATATTTCTTATGCGGGTGAATAATAACACATCCAGGTCAGAGTTTTACATTAGGCGGTACGGGGTTTTCGTTCTGGCACCAGTTAGGATATACGCGCTACTTTACTGCCGGCTGAAAACCCGCTTTAACAGCTCGGTTGTCTGCTGCGCCGGGTTCTCCCGAATGGCCGCCTCCTTTTGGGCCATGTAGTGAAAGATCCCCTCCATGCCTTCTTCTGTGACATGGTCGGTGAGGTTTGTCTTGACATCCGGCACAAAGGGCATGGCCTTGTATTTGTCCATCAGTTTGTCATAGGTCTGTAAGGCACCTACCTGGGCCATGCTGTTTTCGACAATGGGCTTTATTTCTTCTGCCAGCGGCTCTGACATCTTTTCCTTGAAATACCGGGTGGCGGAATCCTTGGGACCGTTATAGATCTCCATCACATCCTTGAAGCTCATATCGTCGATGGCCTGCAGAAAAAGCTGTTTGGCTTTTGGTGCGGCTTTTTCAGCCGCCCGGTTGAGCTTTAATTCCAGCTTTTCGGTCAAAAAGGACAACCCGGCTTGATCCATGGCGGATTTAACAGCTTTAAACTGTTCGGGCAATGGAATATGAACGGCCGGGTCCTTGTAAAATCCGTCCTCCTGGCCCAACTGGTCCACCACCGTTTCCGATCCGATACGAAGCGCTTCTTTAAAGGCTTTGGCAATTTCATCCCGGCCGGGGACGGCTTGGCTTTCTTGCTTGCCGGAGCCGGAGAGAAAATCCATGCCTTTTTGAATCAGGTTGTCCGCATGGGCGGGCGTTACCATAAGGCAGAAGGCGAGTGTCAGGCCCATGAGCGCCAGACAGGATTTGGTTCGTATGTTCGGCCGAATTGTTGTCATTGTCTTCTCCAATAGCTAATACCCGGACTCACCGAAGATCCAGCTCCACCCGGCTGGACTTGAAGTTCCCGGGCATGGGAGGTGAAAGCGAGGCTGCCTGGCGGATGAACAGGCGTTTGGGAGCAATCCGTTCGTCCTTGAGGATAAAGCTTTGAACCGCCTGCATTCGTTCTTGTGTAAGAAGCCTTAGCCTTGCATCCGTTATTTCGATCTGCTGCCTGATCCTTTCTTTCATTTCCGCAGCAGTCAGAGTCTTGTCCGAGAGGGGCTTGGCGTCTTCAGGCGCCCCGGGCCCGGATAGTACCTCGGCCTTATACACCCGGCGGAGGTATTTTTCGTATTCCTCGTCTGTCAGGCTGATGCTTTCGGGATCGTCGGCCTCTTGGTCTTTCTTTTTTCGTTTGTCCGCCCATTTTGCGGCCCGGATTTTTTTTTCAAGCTGTATTTCGGCAAGTGCCTGCCGGTCTTTCTGCACATCCACATAGCCTGTCAGCTCCAGGTTCAGGTTGGGACGCTCATAGAGCAGTTTCTGTATGGAGTTCAGTTTTTCCCGGTCCGTGTCCGTGAGTTCGGCCCGCCCAGCCTTGAATTCGATGTAGCGAAGCTCCTCGCCGCCCGGGACAATGGAGCTGACAAGGGAAAAGGGCGATGTGGCCGCCTTGACGATAATGTTTTTCAGGGTCTGGATGATGATGCCGGTCAGGCTGAACTGGGGGTCATCCAGACGGCCGGATACAGGCAGATCCAGGTCGATCTTTCCCTTCCGGTCTTTGAGCAGCGCAATTGCAAGGCCCACGGGGAGGTTGACCGCCGCATCGCTTTCAACCTGTCCGCCCAGGGTGAACTGATCAAGGAGCACCTTGTTTTGGGCTGCCAGTTTTTGGTCTTCTATTCGGTAATCCAGCTTCAGATTGAGCTTTCCCTTTTCAATGCTCCGGCCGATATATTTGCCCGAATAGGGTGAAAAAGAAGGCATCGGCAGGTTTTGAAGATCAACGCGCATATTCAGGAGCAGGTCTTCGAGCAGTGGATTGAGTTTCCCCGCGACATGGACAGGCGCATGTTCGTTGACCGTCCCTTTTATAGTAACGTCTGCGCCTTCAAATGCCTTTGTGGAAAGCCCCTTGATGAGTCCCTCCTTCAGGGTCAGGCGGGAGGCGTAATTGGGTTCGATGCTCTTGTCGGTAAAGGAGACGGAAAGCTCTGAGAGCTTGACCACGCCCACGGACAGGGGAAAGGGGGCGCCGCCTTTCTCCCCCGATGCGTTCTCCGGGGCTTTTTCTTCTGCCGCTGCTTCTTTTTCGTAGACCTGGCTTAAATTCATCGCGCCGTCTGTTTCAACCACGATATTTTGTCGCAGGCCGTTCAGGGCCAGTTCATCGAGCTTGACATGGGTGGGATTCCAGGAGACGTCCAGTCCGTTTAAATCAAGGGACTGCCACTCGGTTAACTTCCGGCCGCCCTTTTTTTCCACGAGCAGAAAACCGGAGATACCGCTCCGGCCTGTAAAACCCGCGGTCAGCCCCGAATCAGGATCCGAAGTGATCCGGGCATTGCCGGAGAGATCCAGGCGGCCGTTAGAGAGGACAAGATTCAGGGCGTCCGGAAAATAAGACTGCGCCCGGGTCAGGTCCAGATGGGTCAAATCAAGCTCAAGATCCGCGGTCAGGGGCGTTATGCCGAAGCTGCCGGCCACCGACAGTCGGGCGTCCTGGTCCAGTCTGGCCGATAAATCCAGCTCCGCTTTTTCCCCGGTCAGGTTGGAGAAACCAGAGACCTTTAGGTTGACGGCTTTCATCTCTATCTCCACCGGGCCGGCCTGGGGTTCTTTTGAAGCGGAGGGGGCGGCATAATCCCGGAAACGGATCTTTCCGGAATCCAGTTGGAAACGTTCGAGTTCGAAGATAAACGGCGAGGCTTTCTGATCGGCTTTGCCGTTTTCCTCCGTTTCGGCGGCATCGGTTGCGGGCGGGCCCAGTTCAGCCAGATTCAGTTCACCGCTGCTGCTGCGAAGCAGGGTGACGGAGGGTTCGTTGAGCGTCATGGTTTTGATGCGGATGTGTTTCTTCAAAGGCTCCGAAGGAGCCATTTCGATGTGCATGCCCGGTATGGCGAGCAGTTCCGTTGATCCCGGATCCGCGAGCAGCAGGTCCGAAAAATCCGTAGTACCGGAGACTTCAAGCCGGCTGCCGCCTTCCGGGTTTTTGCTGAATGAGATTCGGGACTCTATATCGAGGCGCCCCTTTTCCACGGAAAAGCCCAGCGGCATCGGCACGTAATCAAAATACAGGGGCAGGGAAATACCGGTGAGGGAGACATCAAGCACTGTTTTCAGGGAATCGGCAAAGGGCAGGGTGGATGCATCCACCTGAAGCCGGGTGTCATTGAAATCGCCGGATAGCTCAGGCCTGGCATAGGTGTTGATATCGGATTCAAAGTTGGAGAGCACCGGCAGGGTAAAGTGGATCCCCGAGAAGCTGTGGGTCTTGTCCATGGGGGCGTCCTGGAAAATAAAACGACCGCCGGAGAGCTTGATATTGGAAAGTGAAAAGCGAAACGGCTTTTTATCCTTTTTTGCCTCTGTTGCTGTGTCAGGTTCTGTGTCAGGCGTTTTTTTTTCTTCTTCCGA
Source organism: Desulfobacterales bacterium (assembly GCA_018399455.1). Taxonomy (GTDB): domain Bacteria; phylum Desulfobacterota; class Desulfobacteria; order Desulfobacterales; family Desulfosalsimonadaceae; genus M55B175. Next base: position 1,449 of record JAGYOT010000147.1, on the reverse strand, counting down.
CGGGATCAGGTCGGAGAAGTTGAACTCTGACTCTGAAATTCTGGTGATGCGGACCAGCGGGTTTTCCAGCTCTACCGCCTTGCAGACCAGGGCCAGGTGAAAGAGCGAGGACCATTGGAGGTTGATAAAAAACCGGTCAAAAGCGACAAAAGGTTCTTGCTCTTCGTTTTGCTCTCCGGCCTTTTCCCTGATTCCCAGCCCCTCCACCGAAAGCGTGAGGGTATAGGGGTTAAGGGAGATGTTTTCCACCTCGGCCGGCCGGTTCAAATACTGGTTGAGCTTGTTTGGAAGAAAGGATTCGGCAAGCAGGGGGATCACCAGGAATCCGACAAGCGTGTAGAGTACAACCAGGATGCCGATAATTATTGCGCTCTTTTTTTTCCAGCCCAAAATGCGCTCCCTTCTTGGCAGATCCGATTTATCTTTGTTGTCCCTCCCTCATGTATTAAGCGTAACAGGCATTTGAAAAATTTCAACTGACCCCTGCCGCAAAACTCTTCTCCGCCTCGCTGCCATATACGTGCACGTCGCGCTGAGGAGAGGTGGTCTGAATGCCCAGCCAGCGGCCGAGGACAAAAACCACGATGGCGGCCAGCAGTTTGACGCCGAAGACCGTTCCCAGTTCGGTGATTTTATCAATAATTTGTTCCAGGTTGCTGACAGAGAGCTGATCCATGGCTTCCTCCAATGCTTGAGGGCGAAAAGGAAAAGAGAGCTGACAGAAAATAATTGCCAACAGGCTGTAATGCACTTATTATGTTTTTAATCAGTATTCATGAAGTTTTCAGGGGCGAGGTCCCTTGGAAAAGGATTTAGCGCGTCTGTTCAAAGATAAGGGAAAAATATGCGGATGCAATATAAAATAATTGCCATCTCTCTGTTTGCATTCTTGGTCACCGTGCAGGCCGCGGCCGTAATTGAAATGGAAATGAGCATGATGAGGTTCCAGGGCAATACGATAAGCGTTGGAGACCCCGTAGGGGAACTTGTCAAATATTTCGGCGAACCCTATCACAAGGAAAAGCAGACCAACTGGGTCCGGGTCCGCCGTAACAGGGTGGTTGAGCGCGAGGTCAATATCTGGTTCTACCAGCTGGGCGGCGAGTATGGCGGAGAGACGGACGACTACAAATTCATTATTTACGACGGCCAGGTGAAGAAAATCGTAGAAATCGATTATTAAAGGGTATTGCCATCTTCAATTTTCATCAAGCACACCATACTACCGTGCCTTAGCCGCGTCAAACGGCGCTTTTCCCGAGGGGTAGTCTTTATTCCGAGCAGCAACCGTGGAGCTGTCAATCGCTTTGATGAAATGGGCCAATCCGCACCCTCTACGCACTTTCCAAAAATAGAAAAACCGCAACCTGTTGAGATCACGGCAAATTCTTTAAAAGTGGTGCCGAAGGCCGGACTTGAACCGGCACGGGCGTAACCCACTACCCCCTC
>JAGYOT010000146.1 GCA_018399455.1 Desulfobacterales bacterium | reverse complement strand
AATTTATCGCCGCCAATACGGATGCCCAGGCATTGGCCAGTGCCAAGGCCAATACCAAGATTCAGCTTGGCGAGGAGCTGACCCAGGGGCTGGGCGCCGGTGCTGATCCGAATGTCGGGCGGGAGGCGGCTGTTGAATCCACTGAGCTGTTGCGTGAAGCCCTGGCCGACAGCCATATGGTATTTATCGCAGCCGGTTTGGGGGGAGGTACCGGTACCGGTGCAGCGCCTGTGATTGCTGAGATTTGCAAGGAGTTGGGGGCATTAACGGTTGCCGTGGTGACCAAGCCCTTTGCCTTTGAAGCCAAAAAAAGAAGCCGCTACGCCGAAGAAGGCGTTGCAAAGCTCAAGGAAGTCGCTGATACCGTGATTACAATTCCAAATGATCGCCTGCGGGGCCTGGCCTCGAAAAAAGCCACGCTCATCGAGATGTTCAAAAAGGCCGACGAAATCCTTCATCATTCGGTTAAGGGAATCACAGACCTGATTATGCATCCGGGGTTGATCAATCTTGATTTTGCGGACGTGAAAACGACCATGAGCAAGGCCGGCATGGCCATTATGGGAATTGGGGTGGCAAGCGGCGAAAACCGGGCCTTGGAAGCTGCAGAGCGGGCCATTTCCCATCCCCTGCTGGAGGACAACTCCATTGTCGGTGCCCGCGGCGTGTTGATGAATATCACCTGCAGTTCAGAGCTTACCATGGAGGAGACCATGGAAGCCTCTGACCGGATTTATAATGAGATCGGCAATGAAGATGTCGAACTGATATGGGGGACCGCCGTCGATGATTCGCTTGGCGATGAAATGCGGGTTACCGTGATCGCCACCGGCATCGGGGATCGGGATATGCAGCAGCTCAAAGGCAATATCCATCAATTTCCGGCTGAAGCCTTCCAGCCCAGGGGGAAACTCCGGGACCTGACCGAGGAGGAAATCAACCAGGAGGACTATGATATCCCGACCGTTATCCGAAACGAAGCCAATAAACAAAAGGGCAGAACCAGAGGCGGTTTCAAAGGCTTTACCGATAAATCTGCCCGAAAAGCGGATAAGGGGGCAGCCAATAATCCGAACTTCAATTATGATACGGATCTGGATATTCCGACATTTTTGCGCCGCAAAGCCGATTGATACATTGATTCACCGCCCGGGCAACGTTTCTGCGCGGAAGCAGGGGAAATGATAAAGTCCTTGACAAAAATCATTTAACTTTATAGATCTTGAATTTTAAATTTTGGGTCGCTGTGCAGGTTTGTCTGCGCAGATGCGGGGAGATCCGTTGGAGGACCAAATAAAGCGGAGGGCCGAAAGCGGGTGTTCCCGGAGCAGGGCAGTCATTTCGGAGTTGAGAGATCCTGAAGAAACTGCCCGATAGATTGGATATGGGGCTACTGGTCTCGGTTGTTGAAAGGAATCGATTCGCATGAATTCGAAAAACGAATTGAAACTGGCGGTTGGGCTGCTGGCTGTCTGTTTGATTGTAGGGCTTCTGGGCTATTCCGTATTGCCGGCCAAGACCCCGGATACCCCGGTCCGTAAAATGTTTCGCACCAAGGGCGGTAATGTCTTGTTTGATCACCAGACTCACACGGAAGCTTACGGGCTTTACTGTGAGGACTGTCATCATGACATGCCGGATGCAGGCAAAGATACGCCTGATTCCTGCGGGCAATGCCACACGGTCGATGGCAAACATCAGCCGGCATTGGGCGGGGAGGGGATGTTCAATCACGACGCGCATACCCAGGAATACGGCCTGTACTGTAATGATTGCCATCATAATTACAAGCAGGGCGATCCCCAGGGGCCTCAGCATTGCACGATGTGCCATCAACGCGGCATGGGCGATGATATGATGCCCGGCCGCAAAGAAGCCTTTCACCAGCAGTGTATCGGATGTCATATGGATTTCGGGGCCGGTCCGGATCGTGCCCAATGCTCGGCATGCCACGGCGGCCGAAAGCGGTCAGAGGCTTTCCATACCCAATGCATGGGCTGCCATAAGGATTTTGGCGCAGGCCCTGCTGAGAATGAATGCAGTCAGTGCCATGGGTATTAACCCCGGTTAATTTACCATTTGCCGCCTGTGTTTATATTCATCCAGTCACTCTAATTCACATAACCAGAATAGACGGGTAAAGGTTTTGATCCATGAAACGATCATTTTTCGGCTTTATTAAACCCAGATTGACATACGAGGCCATTGCGGATACACAGGCCGAACCCGCTTATGTTCAGGTATCAGAAAAAATCCGGCTGTTGTTGGATCAGCCGGCCGAACACGCTGCAGAGATTGTCCTTTCAGTAGGCGATCATGTCAAAAGCGGCCAGCGGATACAGACGGCCGATGATGCCGGCGAATATGAACTGTCCAGCAAATCCGGAAACATAACAGATATCGTGCCTTACCTTGGCATGATGCAAAAACGGATGACAGCCGTGACCATTGCTGTTGATCCGGAGTCCGCTCAGACGCCGGACGAGACTTTCAAACAGGAGAGCCCGGCGCCGACGCTTGAGAGTGCAGCCCGGTTTCTGCAGGGCCTGCCCGGAAAGCCGGATTTTTCCCCCTTTTTCGATCCCGGCAAATTGATCAAAGCCATTGTGGTTTTGGGTGTGGAGCGTGATCTGATGGCTGTCACCAACCAATATTTTATCAAGACAGGGATTGAATCGATTAAGACAGGCATTGATGTGCTCCGCAAAATCACCGGCATTCATAATGTTGTGCTTGCTGTCCCCGAACACCTGGTACAGGTGGCCGGAGCCTCGGGAGCAGGGGTGAAGACCGTGGATTCCGAGTATCCGGCTTCCCATCCCCAGCTGATTGTTCGCCATATTCTTGCCGATGAGATGAAAAGCGGAGATCTGAGTGCGCCGGCGGACGTCGCCTTTTTCAGCGCAGAGGCGGTTTCCGCTATGGGAGCGGCGTTCAATACCGGACAGCTCCCCTTGAACAAACTGCTTACCTTTATTTCAAAAGACGGCAATAAACGGTTGGCCTGCGCACCGATTGGCACCCCGTTAAAAGATATACTCGAGGCGTTCAATGAAACCGTTCAGGATGCGGACCGCATTATTTTCGGCGGACCGATGACCGGAACGGCGGTCTACTCGATTGATGAACCGGTTCAGCCGGATACCGACATGATTATGATTCAGGACCGGTCCCAGATTCCCGAGTCCGCAGACATTGCCTGTATCAACTGTGGCGAATGCGTGCGGGTCTGTCCGGTCAATGTTCCTGTCAACATTCTGGTTCGGTTGCTTGAAGCGGAGAAGTATGAGGCCGCTGCTTCAGAGGCTGAACTTGACGCCTGCATCGAATGCGGCCTGTGTACCTATGTCTGTGAATCCCGAATTCCTATTTTTCAGCACATTAAACTGGCCAAACATACGTTGGAGCGCATGAAAGCGGAGGAAAGCAATGCCTGAGCCCTTTAAACTGACGGTTTCGCATGCCCCGTTCCGGCATAACGGCAGCCGGATCTCCATCAAAAACTATAATATACTGGCAGCGACCCTGCTTGCAGTTATCCCGGGCTTATTGGTATACGGCGGAGCCGCTTTGTCGGTGGTTACATTGTCGGTTTCCACTGCCATGATCTGGGAGCTTGTCATGAATTACCTGACCCGCCGTCCCTACTCGATCGGTGACGGAAATGCGGCACTGATGGGCATGCTCTTTGCTATGATGCTGCCTGCCACGACCCCCTGGTGGGTGGTTGTGGTTGGAACCTTTTTTACAATTGTAATCGGCAAGCAGATTTACGGGGGCCTTGGCGGCAACCCCTTTCATCCCGCGGTATTGGCGATGGCGGTGCTCATGCTTTCCTGGGGCGGCTATTTTGACTTCAATGCCGCCCTTGTCGATTATCAGTTTGACTTTAATCCTGTTTATCCCCTGGTCCTGGTCAAGTCTTTCGGTTCCGGAGCGGTTGAGGGCTTTTCCGCCATCGACTTGCTGCTCGGAAGGCAGGTAGGCGGCATCGGCACCTTCTGCGGGCTGGGGTTGGTCATTGGTGGCGTTTATCTGATGCTAAGGGGCTATATCCGGTGGGAAATTTCCTGTTCTTTTATCGCCGGAATCTTGGTCACCGCCTTTTTGTTCCATCACGCCAACCCTGAGGCCTATGCAGGAGCCGGCTTTCACCTGCTGACCGGATACAGTCTGTTCGGAGCTTTTTATCTCGCCACAGAGGATTCCTCCTCACCTGTGAATTTCATCCCGATGTTGATTTATGGTGCTCTGGGCGGATTTCTGACCGTTTTGATCCGCAATATCGGAGCCTATGTGGACGGCGTGGTCTTCGCGATTCTCCTTATTAATTTGACTAACCCGCTGATTGATAAAATCAGACCCAAGACCTTGCGAAAGGTGATCAATTATGCGTGAAATGGTAAAAATGGTCATCGTGCTGACCGTACTCAGCAGTGTCTCCGGCGGCCTGCTAGCTGCCATACGCAATAATACGCAGGATCGGATTGACGGCCAGGTGCTCAAGTTTGTCAAAGGCCCGGCCATTGAGAAGATCATGGAAGGCGCCTCCAATGACCCGATCAATGACCGGTTTGCCGTTGAGGTCGGTGACGAGGAAAAATTCTTTTTTGTCGGGGTCTTTGACGGTGAGCCCAAGGTAGTGGCGTTTGAAAGCAAGGGCAGCGGATATGGCGGCGATGTCGGCGTTATGGTGGGTGTCAACGTAGAAACCGGCAAAATTCATGCCGTCAGCGTAACCACCCACAATGAAACACCGGGCCTCGGTGCCCGGGTTGAAACCCATACGGATTTCAAAAATCAATTCCGGGACGTGGCGATCGGTACGCAGACAAAGGTGAGAAAGGATGGCGGGAATATCACGGCCATGTCCGGTGCCACCATAACCTCCCGGGCGGTATGTACGGCTGTCAGAGAAGCCGGGGATCTTTATGCTGAGGTGAAGCCGCAGATTAAAAAACAGTTATCCAATTTTTCCGGATAGAAGGAAGCAACCATTATGGCAAAATCACTGGCTCAGGAATTTACGAAAGGTTTATGGGAGGAAATTCCGCCGTTCCGGCTCGTACTCGGCCTCTGTCCGGTGCTGGCGGTGACAAAATCCGTGGCAAACGGCATCGGAATGGGGATTGCAACCACATTTGTCCTGGTCTGCTCCAATCTTTTGGTGTCGCTTCTGCGCAACATAATTCCGTCAAAAATCCGGATCGCCTGTTTTATTATTATTATTGCCACCTTTGTTACCGTGGTGGAGCTTCTGATGCAGGCCTTTACTTACCCCTTGTATCTGCAGCTGGGTATCTTCATCCCCCTGATTGTTGTCAACTGTATTGTTCTCGGCCGGGCCGAAGCGTTTGCCTCCAAGAACAACCCCGTATTTTCAATTGCGGACGGTCTGGGCATCGGAATCGGGTTTACCCTCTCGCTGGGTGCTTTGGGCGCCGTTCGTGAGGTGCTGGGGGAAGGCACGTTTTATGGAATGCCGGTTTTCGGCCCTTCTTTTGAACCCTTTACCTTCATGGTTGAAGCTCCGGGTGCGTTTGTCGGCCTCGGGTTGATGCTCTGCCTGATGAATCTGGCTGGAAAACGATAGCACAGCCTTATCGGAAGTTAATACAGGAGTCGAATCATGGGCGATATT
>JAGYOT010000145.1 GCA_018399455.1 Desulfobacterales bacterium | reverse complement strand
ATACGGCCGGGGAAAACCAAACCGTCGGTCCGGGCTGAAAGAATCAGGAAAAAACAAAAAGCCAAAGGGAGATGCCATCCATGCAGATCAAAACCACCGAACTGCCCGGGATTGGAAAGCGCTACTCATTCAAAACCGCGGAAGACGAGCAGGTGACCGTTGTCCTGCACCACAACGGCAGCCGGGAAATCTATCATTTCGAAAAAGACGAGGAAGATGATCCGGACCTCACCTTTACGCTCACCGACGAAGAGGCAAGACAGCTTGGCACCATTCTGCTGGGAGTCGATTATCAACCGGTCGCTGACGACCGGGTGGAACTGTTCCTGAAAACGGTCCGGATCGAATGGCTGCGGGTGGACCAGGAGAGCTGCATTGCCAATCAAAAAATCATCGACACCAAGCTCAGGACCCGAACCGGATCGACCATTATCGGCATCCAGCGCGGAGAAAAAATGATAGGCAGTCCGGATGTAAACGAGGTCATCATGCCCGGAGACCTGCTCATGGTCATCGGCAACCGGGATCAGACGAAAAATCTGGAAAACCTTTGCAAGGCTTAGGACAATTCATGGCAAACCTTCCTTTTCTGTTGTTCGCCGGCCTGATTCTGTGCGTATTTTTCGGGGTCAGTTTCACTTCGCAGAAATTCCGGCTTCCCTCGGTGCTTCTCTATATCGTGCTGGGCGCGGCGGTCTCGTCTTTTTTCCACGATGCCGAGGCTATCCATACAGCTGCGGAGATCGGCATTGTGCTTTTGTTTTTCATCCTGGGCATGGAGTTCCCCCTCGCAAGGATGGTCAGTATTTCACGAAAAATCTGGCCGGCGGGCCTGCTCGATGTTGGGCTGAACATGGCCGGGGCCATGCTCATTGCCCTGGTTTTCGGGCTGGGTTTTGTTGCCGCCTTTATTGTGGGCTCGGTGGCCTATGCCACCAGCTCGTCGATTTCGGCCAAAATGCTTGAGGAAAAAAAGCGGCTTGCCAGTCCGGAAGCCGAGTTTATCCTGGCTCTGCTGATATTTGAAGACCTGGTGGCTCCGGTTCTGGTATCGTTTATTGCCGGCATGAACGCGGGCCAGTCGCTTTCCCCGGTATTTATGGGGATCCTTTTTGCAAAAATCCTTTTCCTGGTGGCCGGTGCTATTGTCATGGGGCATTACGGTTTCAGCCGGCTCAACCATTTTGTTTCCAGGTACATTCAGCATGATTTCATGCCGCTTCTGGCTGTGGGCGTAGCACTGGCCTATGCCGGACTGGCCATATCCCTGGGATTGTCGGAAATTTTGGGCGCTTTTCTGGCCGGTGTGATGCTCTCGGAAACCGGCCGCGCCTCTGAAATCGAACATCTCATCCTGCCGGTCCGAGACCTTACCCTGCCGTTTTTCTTTTTCTGGTTCGGCACCACCATTTACTTCGGCGAAGGGGTTCCCTATGTGCCCATGATGGTGGTCATTGTGCTCTGGGCGATTGCCGGCAAAATCCTGACTGCATTTGCGGGAAGCCGCATGTTTGGATTAAGCCCCAAGGCGTCGGTGCGGGCCGGTCTGTCAATGGTGCAAAGAGGAGAGTTCTCCGCCATCATTGCCAGTATGGCCATGCCCCAACTGAGGATTTTCAGCGGCATCTATATCATTGTCACCGCATTCGCCGGGGTCTACCTGTTCGGCCGGGCCGGAAGCATTGCCGCGTGGTATGACAGGCGGCGCAAAAACAAAGCGGCCGCCCGCACCTCCAGGGCAAAGGCCGGGGAATGAATCACCGCTTGTACAGCCGGGCTTTCATCCGCTCAACCGCCACATAAACCAATGGCACATAGGCCAGGGTCAGGCCCGTGGAAACCAGCAGACCGGCGATGGCGGCGACAGCAAGCGGTGATAATCGCTCAAGCCCCACGGCAAGCTCCAACGCAATTGGCAGCATCCCGGCAATGGTGCTGAGAGCCGTCATCAGGATAGGACGGGTACGGCGTTTGATTGCGTTTTCCACGGCCTCCATCATGGTCGTGCCCCTTTCACGTTCGGTTTCAATAAAGTCAATCAAAAGGATGGCGTTATTGACCACGATGCCGGTAAGCAGCACCAGACCCATTGCCGCCGGCATGCAGAAATGGCGGTTCAACAGAATCATTCCCCATGGCACCCCGATAAAGGCCAGTGGTATGGCGGACATGATAATAAGCGGCTGCGCAAAGGAACGAAAAGTGATTGTCAGGCTGAAATAGAGCAGCAGCAGGGCAAGGGCCATCGAGGTTCCCAGCTGGCCGAAACTCTTTTTCATCTGTTTTATTTCCCCCTCCTGGCCAATGGAATAGCCTGCGGGCAGGTCCAGATCCGAAAGCGCCTCATTTACCTGTTCCTGCAAATATGAGATTGGGGTGGTGGAACGATACCCCAACACATCCACGGTTGGCTGAAGCGCCTGACGGGTAATCACCGTCTGCCGCCAGAGCGGGGTAAGGTTGGCAATTTCGGACAAGACGACCGGCCCTTTGGGTCCGGGGATCTGAACAGCTGCAAGGGCCTCAATGGTGTTTATGTGCCGGGGGTCAAACCGGAGACGGATGTTGTAGCCGTCCTGGCCCGGTATCCTGAATTTTGAGGCCACCGTCCCTGTTGTGGCGGCTTTCAGGGTTTCAGAAACATCGGAAACAGCGAGATGATAGGTTGCAAGCCGGCTTTCATCAATGTGGACGGCGATTTCGCGCTTGGTCTGATCCCAGGTACGGGAGACAGATGTCAGTCCCCTGACGGTGGCAAGACGTTTTTTGACCTTTTCGGCAAGCTCGTCAAGGACCTCCGGATCAGGGCCGGATATCATCACGTCTATGGGCGCTGCAATGGCTGAAAGCGGGGTAGCCCCGTAGTCATAGACATGAACGGTTTTTAATTCCGGCATATCCGAAAAGGCACGCCGCAAATCGGCTTCGATCTCCCAGATGGATTCGGGCCGCTCAAACCGGTTGACAAAATGCGCGGTGATCATGCCTTCCCGGGACGTACGTTCAGCGCCAAAACTTATCACACTGGCTTCCGCCCCCACGGCCGTGGACATGCGAAGAAAGCCGGGCTGATCTTTAATACGGGCCTCCATGCGTGAGACCACGGCCTCGGTTTCCCCGATTGCCGTGTTCGGCCAGGTTTCAAAAGAGATCTTAATGATCCCCGTATCCATGGGCGGCATCAGATCCCGGCCGGCCAGCGGCATCTGCCGGAGGCTGACCAGGAGAATCCCGATCAAAAGGAGAAAAGCAAGAACCCCCCATCCGGAGGCGCCAATTCTTACCAATCCGGCAAAACCGTTTTGAAGCGGAAAAAGCCAGGCGTTGCGGATTTTTTCAATACCCTTTTCTATCTTGTTAACGCGCCGGTTTTTGATAAGAAACCGGGCCAAGAGCGGAATCACGGTAATAGAGACCAGGAATGAAGACAGGAGCGCAATGGAGAGCACAACCGTCAGGGGCCGCAGGATCTTCTGGGAGTAGCCGCCCACGAACATGATGGGCAGCAGGACCGCTATCGTGGTGGCGGTGCCGGCAAAATCAGCCAGAAATATTTCATTGGTCCCGTGAACAGCGGCCTGAAACGGGGTTTTGGTTCCGGTTTGGGCATGCTGGTCAATGTTTTCAATCACCACGATGGTATCATCCACCAGAAGGCCCACCGCCAGGATAATTGCGGTCAGAGTGACAATATTGAGTTCGTAGTTCAAAAGGTTCATGCCGGCAAAGGTAAGCAGGAAAGTAAAAGGAATTGAGATGGCAGCCAGAAGTGTCATCCGCATGCGGGCAAGCATGAAAAAAATTACGGCTACCGTAAGAAGCACCGCGTCCCTAAGCGAGGTAATCAGGTTGGACACCGATGTCCGGATGAGATCCCCCTGGGTGTCTGCCACTTCGAAGTGAAGGCCGGGAAAGGCCGTGCGGATTTCAGGAAGCGCGGCCTCCAGGGCTGTGAGCGTGTCTGTCACGTGACCGTCCTGCGCCCTCAGGATATTAATCCCGATGGCCGTATGGCCGTTTCCGTGATAAAATGCCCGGCGTTCCTGGTGCGTCGTTTGAATCCGGGCGATATCCCTGAGATATACCGGCGCGCTGTCTGCGCGGCCGATGACAATATCGCCCAGCTGGTGCCTGAGCTCCCGCTCGCCTTCGATTTTAATCAGGAGTTCATCGGATTTCCGATAAAGCCGGCCGGTGGGGATGTTTCGGTTCTGCCGGGATATGGCAGAGATCACCTCGCGGACGGGGATGTTCAGGTCCGCCAGCCTGTCGGCATCCACCAAAAGCCTGATTTCCGGATGATACCCGCCGAAGATCTCCACGTTAGCGATTCCGGGAACCCTTAGAAACGCCTCCTTTATTTCATTGTCACAAAGCTGACGGACCTTGGCAAAGGAAAGACTGGCGCCGGGTTTCGGGGATACGGCAAGGGTCTGGACCGGCTGGGTAGCGTCACTTACCCGAAACAGCCTGGGCGGCTGCATCTCCGGCGGCAGCTCCGCCATTATTCGGTTAAGCGCCGCGTTGACGTCGGTGAGTGCTTCACCAAGGCCTTTTTCATATTCGAATTCGACTTTGACGGCAGCGGTCTCGTCCCGGATCGTTGCCCGGACCGTGCGTACCTGGTCAATGGTCGCAAGCTCCCGCTCAACGCGGCGGGAGATGTCGTCGGTCATATCCTCGGCCGATGCGCCCGGCCAGATCAGGAGCACGGCGACCTGCGGATAATTGGCATCCGGGAAAAGGTTTAGCGGCAGGCCCTGGAAACTGAAAAACCCGAAGGCCACGCCAAGCAGGAGAAGGGCGGTGATTCCGTGCGGCCGTTTAAGGTAGGCTCCGGCCCAATTCATTTGTTCTCCCGCGCCAGGGGCTGAACCGGGGTGCCGTCGCCAAGCCGGATCAGCATGGATTCGCTTCCGGAGACAAGCCTGGCGCCTGCGGGGATCTCGCCCTCAACGACAGCCCGGGCCCCCGATTTGCCCAGAAGCTTTACCGGAACGGCAGAAGCCGTCATTTGTTTCTCATCCACAAGGAACACCTGATATGCGGATTCCTGTTCAAGGAGGCATTTCAAGGGAATAAGGATACCTTCAGGCTGGTCCATGATCACATCCACCCCGATGGTTGCACCGCTCAGCAGACCAAAAGGCCTTTTATTGACATGGATTTCAAGAACGGCAAGCGCCCCCGGGTCCATGGCCGGCTGAATCCTATCGACTGCTGCATCAGACTGTTGTTCTTTGAACACAAGCCGGGCCGCATCGCCGGGGGAGATCCTTTTGGCTGTAGCCTGGGGGATACGGGCGAGAATTTTGTAGCCGGCCTCCGGGTCCTCAATGCGCAGCACCGGCGTGCCCGGACTTGCCAGATCGCCCGGGTCCTTCATTCGCTGGGTGATAATGCCGTCAAAAGGAGAAGCCAGCCTGGTGTATTGAAGTGAAACGCCTGCTGCTGCAAGCTCCTCTTCCAGGCGTCTGACCCTGGCACGGTCAAGCTCATACCGGCGCCTGGCTTCATCCCGGTTTTCTCTTGACACAGCGCCGTTCCCGATAAGCGACCGACGGCGCTTGTAGGCTTTTTCGGAAACGGCCAGCGCCTCTTTTGCCCCGCTTAAATCGGCGGCTACGGCCTCTTTTTCGCGCCCGGGCAGCCTGGCATCAAG
>JAGYOT010000144.1 GCA_018399455.1 Desulfobacterales bacterium | reverse complement strand
TGGATGATCAAAAACCCGGAATGGTTCGACGTGGTGGTTACTGACAACATGTTCGGGGATATTATTACGGATTTGGGCGCCATGATCCAGGGCGGCATGGGCATTGCCGCCGGCGGAAACATCAACCCGGAAGGGGTTTCCATGTTTGAGCCCATTGGCGGCTCTGCTCCCCGCTATACGGGAAAACAGATCATCAACCCCCTTGCCGCTATTCTCTCAACTCAGCTGCTCCTGGAGACCCTGGGAGAACAGAAAGCGGCAAAGGCCGTCGAAGAGGCCGCGAAAAAGGTGCTCCGGGATGACATCAGGGATGTATCAGCGGGCCGGATGGGACATTCAACCGCCGAAGTCGGAGATCTTGTCGTCAATTATATCAAATCAGGAGCTTAATCAGTGAAGCAGATACCAATGACCCCGCGTGGCTATGAATTGCTTAAGACCGAGCTGAATAAGCTCAAGTCGGTTGAGCGGCCGCGCAACATTCAGGCCATTGAAGAAGCCCGCGCCCATGGGGATTTGTCTGAAAACGCCGAGTTTGACGCAGCCAAAGAACGCCAGAGTTTTCTTGAAGGACGCATCAATGAACTGGAGTACAAGCTGGCCAACGCGGACGTCATTGACCCGGCCTCGCTTTCCAAAGACATTGCGGTATTCGGCACCACGGTGGTTCTCGAGAATGTTGACACAGGAGAGGAAGTGGAATACCAGCTGGTCGGTCCGGAAGAGTCCAGCATTGGAGAGGGTCGGATTTCCGTGACCTCACCGCTCGGGTCAGCCATCCTTGGAAAGGCCCTAGGCGATGAAATTGCCATCCAGGCGCCCGGCGGCAGACGTAATTACGAATTGATCAATATATTGTAAGATGGAGGCATCAAATATATGGCACGTGTCACTGTTGAGGATTGCTTAAAACGTATACCCAATCGGTTTTTCCTGGTCCATGTCGCTACCAAGCGGGTGCGGCAGTTAAATGAAGGGGCTCCCCGGTTAATTGCAAACAGCGACAACGAGGATGTGGTGACGGCTTTGCGGGAGATTGCGGCCGGCAAGGTTTTTATTAAAGAAGAGGACCAGAGCATTACGGATCCCATTGAAACGGCAGACGATTTGGAATAGCCTGATCCCGGCCCTTTGTGAGAGAACATGCCTGCGTTTAACACCAAGGCCATCAATCGGGATATAGGACGCGCCATTCATCGTTATGATATGATAAATGACGGCGACCGGATTCTGGTGGGGGTTTCCGGCGGCAAAGACAGCCTGACGCTTTTGTGGTATCTGAGAGAGCGGCTTTCCCGTATCCCCATCAGCTACGAACTGTTCCCCGTTTATGTTGATCCCGGATTCCCGGGAGGATTTGCCGAAGCCCTCAAAGCCTGGATGGAAAGTGAAGATTTTTTTCTGCGCATTGATTACACGGACAACGGCATCGTCGCCCATAGCAGCATAAATCTGGAAAACCCCTGCTTCCTCTGCGCACGCCGCCGCCGTCGTCGCCTGTTTGAAATTGCCGATGAACTGGGCTGCAATAAAATTGCCTTTGGCCATCATAAAGACGATATCGTGGAGACATTTTTCATCAATATCTGCTATACCGGGGTCATGGGCACCATGCGCCCGGTTCAGCCCGTTTTTGACGGCCGGTTTAAGATTATCCGACCCCTGGCCTTTGTGGATGAAGACCGGATTCTGCGTTTTGCTGCTGACCGGGAGTTTCCGGAATTTGACAATCCCTGTCCCACCGCCCGGACCTCCAAGCGGCGGGAAATAAAGGATGCCTTAACGTATCTGTATCAGGGCAACAAAAAAATTAAGGATAATATTTTCAGATCATTGAGTCATGTGAATCAGGACTATTTACTTTAGGTTTTTAAATCATTTAAAAAATGGCTTATGAGCCCGGGTGAAACAAACTTGCAAGCATCATGAAAGATGTACAGAACGAGCGGGATTACCGCAATATCGCAATCAATAAGGTGGGCATTAAAAAACTGCGCTATCCGGTGACGGTTCTGGACCGGGGCAGGGGGCATCAACATACCGTGGCATCCATCAATATGTATGTGGATTTGCCCCATGAATGCAAAGGCACTCACATGAGCCGGTTTGTGGAAATGCTTCACCTGTTCCGTCCCAAGTTGTCGCTCAAAACCTTCTCGGATATCCTCGGGCAGATGAAACATCACCTGAACGCGGCATCCGCGCATATTGAAGTGACTTTTCCCTATTTTATTGAAAAAATCGCCCCGGTGAGTAAATCCCCGGGACTGATGGATTATACCTGCCGGTTTATCGGCTCCATCAATTCGGACAGCAAGGTGGATCTTGTCTCCGAGATTACAGTCCCCATCACCTCGGTTTGCCCGTGTTCAAAAGAGATAAGCGATGAAGGCGCTCACAACCAGAGAGGAAAGGTCTGCCTGAGCATCCGGTTTAAAAAATTCATCTGGATTGAGGACATGATTGAACTGGTGGAGCGCTCCGCATCCTGTGATATTTATTCCGTGCTCAAGCGCTCCGACGAGAAGTTCGTTACTGAAAAGGGCTACAACAATCCCAAATTCGTCGAAGACATTGTCCGGGACATCGCCCTTGAACTGCAGGCGGACAGCAATATCACATGGTTTGCGGTGGCGGTTGAAAACTTCGAATCCATCCACAACCACAATGCCTATGCCTATATCACCAGCGGAAAACAGCCTTCCATCTAAGGGATGCGTGCTTCTATTTCCGCCAGAATCGGGGCAGCCTTTTTCCCGGGGGTATTTAAAAAAATGGTATAAGGGAAAAGGCCTTCTGCCTCCGATTGTATATAGCCCACCCGTGTCCGGATTCCGTCCAGTGTTCCCGTCTTTGTATACAGACGCCCCGTTCGCGGCATCAGATCATAATAAGGTTTGAACTCACCCAGAATCCTGGCGAACATTTTCGCAGACACCCGGTTTTTGCGTGATATTCCCGAGCCCTCGACAATCTGAATATCATCCAGGCAAAGCTTCCTGCGGCAATAGCCGACCATTGCGCGGACGCCTTTATCAAGGGTGGCAGGGGGTCCGTACACGGATGCTCCGGTTGCAAGCAGCAGCTGATTGGCCACATAATTGTTGGAATATTCAAAAAGGGCGGCAATGATTTCGGAGAGATCCGCTTTTCCCAAATGCCGATATATCAGGCGGGCATCCTGGCTTTCAACCCGACCCCTGCGGATTTCACCTTTTCTCTTTAGGCCCGCCTGGTTTAAAAAATAAAAAAATAGCTCTCCGGCGTATCGGAGAGCATCGCCCGGGTAATCTGAAAGAAGAATGCGCCCCGACTCCGGCGGTTTTTTCGCCCGGATGCGCGACAGGGCGATGGGCAGCAGGGGGGTCTGCGGTTCGGCGCTTTGGATCTCTCCATGTTCGATTTTAAAGCAGACCGTATTGAAATTGACACATAAAGCGCCGTTGGGAGCATTGTAGGGCTGCCGGGTACCGGCCGCGGTGCCCGGAATGCGAAGCGGACAGCTGTAATAGGAGTCATCCAGGATAATATGCCGCACTTGTTCAAGCCTTGAGGAGAGGTTTCGGGCAATGGTCTCCACCGCTTCGGATACCAGCAGAGGATCCCCGTAGCCTTTGATCAGCAGATCATTTTTGGAATTTAAATAAAATTCTGTGGGAAAGCGGTACGACGAACCCAGGTGATGCATCGCCACCAAAGCCGTCAGAACCTTGAGGGATGAGGCAGGGACCAGTCTTTTGTCGATATTGTGAGCAAAAAGGATATCCCCGCAGGGATTGGAGACCAACACCGCATCATTCGGGCCAAGCTCTGCCCGGATGGACTCCATTGCCTCCCGTGCCCCGGACTGAGGGTAAAATCCCGCCACAGCCAAAAAAGCAATGGCAAGAAAAAAGGCGGACCGCAAAGCCCTCTTCGGTTGTTTCAATGCTTGCTTGTTCATTTTTTTAAGGTTTCCGGTTTTTTATCGACTCTCCAAGACAAGGGTAACCGGGCCGTCGTTTATGAGCGATACTTCCATCATGGCCTGAAACCGGCCGGTTTGAACCGGCACCCCGGCTTCCGAGCTTTTTTGGATGAAATGGGTATACAGCTCCTGCGCCTGTTCCGGTGCCGCAGCATCGACAAAAGACGGACGCCGGCCTTTGCGGCAGTCGCCAAGGAGTGTAAACTGAGAAACCACAAGCATGGCGCCTCCTGTATCCAAAAGGGATCGATTCATTTTTCCCTTATCATCCTCAAAAATCCGGAGATTTACAGATTTCTCGGCCAGGTAATCCGCGTCCGCCTCCCTGTCGCCTCTGGATACGCCAAGCAACACCAACAGCCCGGGACCGATACGGCCAATGACTTTCCCGTCAACCGAAACTGAACTTTCTTTAACGCGCTGGATAACAGCTCTCATTTTTGATCCCCCTGGAACTATAATCGCCGGGCCGCAGCCCGTGGCCGGACGCCGATCAAAGGGCTGCACTGATCCCGCAAGCCGGTGCAAACCCTCATCTGTTTAATAAGGTTTAAAGAAACGTTCAGTTTAGGTATTTAATAGCTGCGGGCCCAGCTTGTCAAGCAATCCTAAATTCCTTGACATGAGAGTTTTTTGTGAATTAAATTATCAAGTTTTAATTGCATCTCCATTTTTTTATACCGTTACAAAGCCATTTTTGGCCCAATGAAATAGGAGCCATTTCATGAACTACAAGGATACCCTGAATCTGCCGGCAACCAAGTTTCCCATGAAAGCCAGCCTTGCCCAGAAAGAGCCTGAGCAGCTGAAAAAATGGGAGGAACAATCCCTATACTATAGAATCCGCGAAATCTCAGCCGGCCGCGAACCCTTTATTCTCCATGACGGACCTCCTTATGCCAATGGCAACATTCATATCGGCACGGCACTCAATAAAATTTTAAAGGATATTGTGGTCCGCTCCCATCAGATGAGCGGTTTCGATGCGGTCTATGTACCTGGCTGGGACTGCCACGGACTTCCCATCGAGCACAGCGTGGACAAAAAACTGGGATCCAGGAAAAGGGATATGTCTCAGGTCGATATCCGTAAGGCCTGCCGGGAGTTTGCCGAAAAATACATAGAGATCCAGAAAGAGGAATTTAAGCGACTGGGCGTGATGGGGCAATGGGAAGATCCTTATCTCACCATGAACTACCGCTATGAGGCCACCATCGCCAAAAAATGCGCGGAATTTGCCCTGGATGGGAGCCTGTTTCGTAGCAAAAAACCGATTTACTGGTGCTCAAGCTGCAAAACAGCGCTTGCAGAAGCAGAGATTGAATACGCGGACGAAACCTCGCCCTCTATTTATGTTAAATTCCCTCTGAAAGAGAGTATCAGCGACCTAGTGCCCGCGCTTGCCGGAAAATCCGTTTACGTGGTGATATGGACAACAACCCCCTGGACCCTTCCCGCCAACCTGGCGGTGGCCCTGCACCCGGATTTTACTTACACGGCGGTCGAGCCGGCTGAAGACGAGGTTTGGATTCTTGCCAAAGAATTGGTGGAAAGCTGCATGGCTAATTTCGGCATCCATGAATACCGCCTGCTTGCGGATATTGATCCGCATCATCTGGAAAACCTTAAATGCCGGCACCCTTTTCTTGAACAGGACTCGCTGATCATCCTCGGCTCCCATGTCACCCTTGAGGCCG
>JAGYOT010000143.1 GCA_018399455.1 Desulfobacterales bacterium | reverse complement strand
CCGGAATGAGCGGGAGGAGTATTTCAGGTTGCTGGCTCGTGATTCGGGTGTTCCAGATCGCTACCTGGGGTCAAGATGGTCCACTTTGAAGATAATTAACCAAAACCAAAGAAAAGCTTTAAGCGGGATATTGCAATATGCTAAAGGTTTTTTTGATATGCGGGAACGCGGTGTTTCCATGGCATGGCTGGGCAATCCCGGCACAGGTAAAACAATGCTGGCCAGTATCGTATGCATGCATGTGTTGCGGTCAGGTTACAGGGCGATGATTGTTGACTGGGCAGACATAACATCAGATTTACAGGATGCTGAGCGTTTTAACTCAACAAAAACGAGACCGCGGATTTATGCTGATTTACTATATCCTGATCTTTTGATTATAGATGAGATAGAGGGAGATATTGACCGTAAGTTGCAAAAGGAGATGCAGCGCATTATTGATAAGCGCTATAAGCAGGTACTCCCTAGTGTTTTAGTTGGAAACCTGGACCGCGAGGAGTTTCAAGCCACTGTTGGGGATCGGGTTATTTCAAGGATCAGGCAGGACGGTGGCGGTATTATTGTATTTGATTGGCCGGATTTAAGGGCTGGAAAGAGATAACCGCATAACCGAAAGAAATTCAATGCATGTGCTGGATTGCCAGATATTTTGGTTGAGCATAGGTCAAGAATTTACACGGGAAATGCAAGTGGAGTAAATTAGTGTGACATGATGGTTTAGTGTTAGGTAATTAGATCAAAGAGAGGGAAATATGGCTCAACGATTTACAGATGAAAAACTGCTGGAGTTGATACATCAGCAAGGTAAAAGTCAAAAGGAGGCAGCGGCGGAGTTGGACGTCTCCGAAGCGGCTATTTCAAAGCGGTTAAAAAAAATCAGAGTGGTAGTAAATAATAATACAGCACTATTTAATGCTCCCCGGCTGTTGGACAGGCAGGTGGGGCAGATGGAGCAGCTAGAGGCGCTGAGCAGACAGACACGGGATTTACTGCAGATGATTTACACCGCGCTGCACGGGGAAGGCCATGATTATTGGGAAGCCCGCACAAAATTAGGGCGGCTAGTAGGCCCTAAAGGCAACATGGCGCAATTTCTAGTTCAGCTACAGGATAACCTACGTAAACAGCTGGATTTTTATTTTCAGATTCAGAAGGAAGCCTACAACATAAAACAAATCAAGGAATTTCAGGAAGTTGTCATGGATGAGATCAAGCAGCTGGAGCCGGATGCAGCGCGGCGGATTGTACAACGATTGGTGGAGCTCAATGCAGCTCATTCTTCACTTGATTTTGGACTTGACCGGGAGTAAAACATTTCGTATTTTGTTCCCAAAAGCGAAAATAATCTGATCAATCTCAACCGGGAGGTCGCGCAATGTCTGAGCAAGCCGAAAGGTGTCCAGGTGTCGAAAAGCGAAAAGTCAGGCAATGCAATGCCGATGTCAGGCCGAGGGAGTATTTAACCGACTCCGAGGTCGAGGCGTTGATCAAAGCCGCGAGCCAGGTAGGTAGGCATAGACACAGAGATAAGACCCTAACCCTGTTGGCCTACACGCATGGGCTGCGCGTGGAAGAGATCGTCTCCATGCGCTGGCACCAGGTCAACCTGGACGACGGCCTCATTGATATTCGCCGGGTCAAGGGCGGCATCGATAGCACGCATCATTTGCGCGGCCGGGAGATCAGGTGGCTACGCAAACTGTCCCGGGATTACAAGGGGCAGCACGTATTTCAGACCGAGCGCGGCGGACCGATGACCACGCGAGCGGTGCAGCTGATGGTGGCCAGGGCAGGAGCAAAAGCCGGTTTTTCCTGGCCGGTGCATCCGCACATGCTGCGCCATGCCTGCGGGCACAAGCTGGCCAACGACGGACAGGACACGCGGTCGATCCAGGTCTACCTGGGACACAGGCAGATCAGGCACACTGAGCGATATACCGAGGTGTCGGCCGCACGGTTCAAATCATTCTGGCAGGACTAGCCAGGATCGGAACAGCTGCAGCTAGGCCAGCCCGCGAGCACATGCCCGCGGGCTTTTTTATGTCCATACCCGGCAAGCCCCGGCCAGCACGGATTGAGGCCAGGGGTACCCCCCCGCCCCCCCCGGGGGTACGATGGACCAGGCCTGTCGCGTCGCCGCCGCCCCATAGTATCCCCTAGCTTTTAAACATGCCGGTAATTTTTGCCAAACCTTTTTGGCCTTTTCCCTAGAATGAATTCCTTTCCCTCCGTATCCCTTGACACTTTTTTGCGAAAAAACCCTTCCCCATATCAAATTTTTCTGCTAAAAGCAGAAAGCTTTTGCTCCGATTCAAAGCAATTCGGCTTGTGAGCAATACGCATAGAGGAAAATTTTTAAGCAGCAACCCCGGCTGGAGGGCGCATGAAGTGTTTTTATCACTCATCGGATTTGGATGGCCACTGCTCAGGGGCGATCGTTAAACACAAATACCCTGACTGCGAGATGATCGGAATCAACTACGGCGAGGAATTTCCGTGGGAGACCATACAGTTCAGCGAATCTGTATTCATGGTCGATTTCTCCCTGCAGCCGTTTTCAGAAATGCAAAGACTTAATTCCAGGTGTAGATTGACATGGATTGATCATCACAAAACCGCAATCGAGGAAGAACTAAAAAGCTCCCAGGTTATCGAGGGCATCCGGGAAGAGGGCAAGGCCGGATGCGAGTTGGCCTGGGAGTTTTTGTTTCCGGATGAAGAAATGCCTGTAGCGGTTCGCCTTCTTGGTCGGTACGACGTGTGGGATCATTCAAATAAGTATGTCTTACCCTTTCAGTACGGAATGAGGCAGGCGGTAACCAAACCTGATGCATGGGGAAATGTGTGGGGAAAATTACTAAGTGATGACCATGGAATGTTTGATGACATTTATCATACTGGTTTAGTTATCCATGAATACCAAGCCCAGCAAAACGAAAAATACGCCAAATCCGCCGCCTTTGAGACCACCCTGGACGGCTTGAACCTCATCGCCGTCAACGCCATGCTGACCAATTCCAAGATTTTCGATTCCGTCTACGACCCCGTCCGTCACGACGCCATGTGCTGTTTCGGGTGGCGCAAGGGCCGCTGGACGGTTTCCCTGTATTCAGCAAATCCGGACCAGGTGGATGTCTCCCGCATAGCCAAGACCAGAGGCGGCGGCGGCCACCCGGGCGCGGCAGGATTTCAATGCGACGAGCTTCCGTTTGCCCTGAGGTGATGTATGGCAGTCTGCAATTCTTGCGGGCATTTTTGCCCGGACAATGAAGGAAAAAGATTCTGTGAGAGCTGCAAGGCCTCTTATGTCTCGCGCCTAGAGGGGATCGAAAAAGCAGCTCGGGCCCTGGTGCTTGATTATGAAATTCGTCTCCGGCTGGACCCGTGTTTTTACCCTCTCTGTATCGAGCTTGTGGAAGCATTAAAGGCCCTGGAACTGGCTCACGGCAAACCTCCTCACAGCAAACCTCCAACAATCCGCCCATCAGGAGAAGGATAAAACATGGCCAAGGCTCATAGGGTAAAAACCAAGGATCTTTTTTCCGATTTCGCCGCTTCCCTGGAGTCGGAGATCGAGATCCCCATCGAAAACCCGGGCACGGTGGGCGACTGGGCTACAGCCGGCCCTATCGAGCTGGACAAAGGCCCTTTCACTTTCCAGCGCCATGAATACCTTATCGAGCCATACAACGACGACCACCCCTTTCAGGTGGAAATGAAGTCCACCCAGATGGGCAACACCATCCGGGCCCTGCTCCGCTGCATGCATGCCTCCATGTTCCGGCCCATTGTCGGTATCCTGTATCTCTTTCCCTCCCGGACCGGTATCGGCGACTTCTCCCGCTCCCGCGTGGCCCCGCTTATTGCCTCCAACCCGGAAATGCTGGGCCGATACGTGCGGGATACGGACTCCGTGGGCCTGAAAAGGGTGAAGGGCAAAAACCTCATCTTTCGCGGCACCCGCTCCGAGGAAGGGCTTCGCTCCGACCCGGTGGACATGGTGGTCTACGACGAGTTCGACCTTTTTCCGGAAGGGGTTGAGGGCAAGGCCAGCAAGCGCCTGTCCCACTCAGACTTCAAATGGCAGCACTATCTCTCCAACCCCATTCTCCCGGACTGCGGAATAGACCGCCTGTTTCAAACCACTGATCAGCGCTACTGGCTGCTCAAATGCCCCAGGTGCGGCAAGTATACCTGCCTGGAGGACTATGTGGACCGGACCGGAAAGGAACCCCCGGCCTGTCTGGTGGAGCTTGGCGGGGAGATCGTCCGGCTGTGCATGCACTGCCGGGACGCGGCCCTTGATCCGTCCGTTGGCGAATGGGTGGCCAAATTCCCGTCTGTTCAGGACCGCCGCGGACGGCATTATTCCCAGCTCTTTTCCGCTTTTGTGTCCCCCAAGGAGATCCTGGATGAATACTACTCTGCCCGCAAGTTGAACGATTTTTTCAACTACACCATCGGCTTTCCCTATGTGGAAGCGGAAAACCGAATTTCCCGCGAGGAGGTCCTGGCCCTGTGCGGCAACGAGGGGATAGCTTCATCGGACAAGGGCCCCTGTTACATGGGCGTGGACCAGCGGGACAAGGAAAAGCATGTGGTCATCGGCAAGCGGCATCCGGACCGGTTGGTGCATATTGGAAAATATGCGGACTGGGAAGAGCTGCCCCGGCTGATCAAGAACTTCCACGTCACCCGCTGTGTGGTGGACGCCCAGCCGGAAACCAACTCAGCCCGCAAGCTGGCCAATCAATTCCCGGGCCGGGTTTTCCTTTGCTACTACTCCGAGCATCAAAAAGGCGACTACGTGTGGAACGAGGGGCGCTCCACGGTCACGGCCAACCGGACCGAGTCCCTGGATCAGTCCGGAAAGGACATCAAGGACGAGGTTATCGGCCTGCCCTGGCACTGCGAGATCGTGGAGGAGTTTGCCACCCACTGCAACAACGTGGCCAAGAAGCTGGAGGAAAAAGAGGACGGTTCAAGCAAGTATACATACGTCCGCCTGGGCGTGGATCACTTCCGGCATGCCTTTAACTATGAATGCATCGCCAGACACCAGGCGGCCAAGAGTTTTTTTGGCGACTGTGATGTGAGTTGAGGACGAAAAATGAAGCCATATTACCACAATTCATGGTTTACACTGTTTCACGGGGATTGCTTGCAGATGTTGCAAGAAATGGATGATTGCAGCGTGGATTCGATTGTTACCGATCCTCCGTATGGTTTATCTGATCATAAATTGGAAGAAGTTGTGGCCTGCCTGCAGGCCTGGATTGAAGGGCGTCCATACAGGGGTAAAGGCAAGGGTTTCATGGGCAAGGAATGGGACGCATGGGTCCCTGGTCCTGAAATATGGAAAGAATGTCGGCGAGTGCTCAAGCCCGGTGGGCACATACTTGTCTTTGCCGGCACGCGGTCAATGGATTTGATGAGCATGGCCATTCGTTTGTCCGGCTTTGAGTTGCGGGACAATATCGGTTTTGCTCATGACAACGATGAGAATGAAGCTCCGTTATTGGCCTGGGTTTATGGGTCAGGTTTTCCAAAGTCTTTGGATGTGAGTAAGGCGATTGATCAGAAGCATGGAGCCGAGAGGGAGGTAATCTCGCAAGGTAAGGCTGTAAAAAGAATTATCCCTGGCGCTGATCAGAACAAGACCGGTTCCTGGATAAAGGA
>JAGYOT010000142.1 GCA_018399455.1 Desulfobacterales bacterium | reverse complement strand
CAGCAGGAGCGGGTTTAAAACCCGGCAGATTTCCGATTTTATTTTTTGTCCGAATAATCATACCAGCCTTTGCCGGTTTTTTCGCCGTATTCGCCCTTGACATAATGCTCGGTCACGCTGGGGGAAGGCAGGTCGGCCGGATCGCCCGATTCCTTGAAGGCTTCCATGGCCATAATGTAGGCAAGGTCGATGCCGGTAAGGTCGTTGAGGCGGAACGGTCCCATGGGATGCCCGGCACCGTATACGCAGGCTTTGTCAATGTCCTCAACAGATGCGACGCCCATATCCAAAAGCCATAAGGCTTCGTGATTAATAACCCGAAAGATGCGATTTAGCAGAAAGCCGTCGACCTCTTTCTTCAAATGAACCGCCACCTTTTCGATGCTTTTGCAGAAGTCCATCGCCACCGCCACGGTTTCATCCGATGTATGGGGCCCCTGGACGACCTCCACGAGCTTCATCACCAGCGCCGGATTGAAAAAATGCAAATTGCATACCTTTTCCGGCCGGTTGGTCGCATCGGCAATTTTTGAACTCACGATAAAAGAGCTGTTGGTGGCCAGGATCGCATGAGAAGGCGCAATCCGGTCGAGGTCCGCAAAAATTTTACGTTTCAGATCCCGGATCTCCAAAACCGCTTCAATCACAAAATCCGCGTCCTTTGCCGCATCCTCCAGGGAATTGGTGAACCGGATATTGTCGCGGGCCTGCCTGGCCTGATCTTCGCTCAGCTTGCCCTTTTTGACCCGCCCGGGCAGGTAGCTGTCCACAAACTGCTCTGCTTTTTTAAGCACCTCGTCCTTGACATCCGTGACAGCGGTCTTGTAGCCCTTTATCGCGCAAAGCGTGGCGATTTGATGGCCCATGTTACCGGCTCCGACAACAGTAACGGTTTTTACATCGCTGAGTTGCATTTTCCCTCCTTATTTTGTTTTCTGGGTTCGCAAAAACGAAAATTGCCTGCTTCAGATGATTCTATCCGGTATTGTACCGGATCTCTGCTGGATAATTGTTCGATCCCCGGGAGGTGATGGTTTAGCCGCTCGGTTTTACGATCGAGCGTTCGCTCGTTTATTTTCTAACAGCTTTCAAAACGCCTTGTCAAGGCTTTTTGAGGCTGGCCGTCCATCAACGAGAAGCGCCCGTCCGGGCCTTCGCGACAAAGCCCTGACGGCCGGGAACGGGCACCGGAATACAAATCAACGCCGGCCGATGCAGAAATAGCTGAATCCGAAATCGGTCAGATCCTTGGCGGCATACAGATTCCGGCCGTCGAATATAACGGGCCGGTTAAGCGCGTTTTTGATCCGGCTGAAATCCGGGTTTCGGAACTGGTTCCAGTCAGTGACGACAGCCAGAGCATCTGCATCCTCCAGAACAGCGTATTGCCTGGAATTGATGGTCACCCGGCTGTTTCCGGCAAATAGTTTCCGGGCGGACTCTCCGGCTGCAGGATCATATGCCCTGATACTCATGCCTGCTTCGGTGAGTTCATGGATCAGGGTGATTGCCGCCGACGCCCGGAGATCATCCGTGTTGGCCTTGAATGCAAGCCCCCACATGGCCAGGGTTTTATCCCTGATTCCGCCCTGGTCTGCATAAAACCCTTTTATTTTTTCGGCCAGCAGGCGTTTCTGCCGGTTGTTCACCCCTTCCACAGCATTCAAAAGCTCCGGGGTATAGCCGTTATCCAATGCGGTGTGTATCAGAGCATTGACATCCTTGGGGAAGCAGGAGCCCCCGTATCCCAGTCCGGGATAGATAAAGTGATAGCCGATCCGGTGATCCGAGCCGATCCCCATGCGTACATCCTTAATATCCGCTCCGACTATTTCGCAGATATTGGCGATCTCGTTGATAAAGGAAATTTTAGTGGCCAGCATACAATTTGCCGCATACTTGGTCAGCTCAGCGCTGCGGATGCTCATCAGGAGAAGTTTTTCACGGCTTCGGGCAAAAGGCGAATAAAGGCTTGCCATTTCCTCGGCCACATCCGTATTGTCCGTACCAATGATGATCCGGTCAGGCTTCATAAAGTCATTGACGGCATCGCCCTCCTTCAAAAACTCCGGATTGGAGACCACGTCCACGGCGATTTCCATACCGCGCCGGTTTAACTCCCCTTCAATGATCGAACGGATCCGATCTGCTGTGCCCACCGGAACCGTGGACTTGGTTACAACCACCTTGGGCTCCCTCATGACCTGTCCGATCTGCCCGGCCACCTGATATACATAAGACAAATCGCAGGCCCCGTCAGGCAGCGGCGGCGTACCGACACAGTTAAAGATAAAGCGGGAGGCTTTGATACCTTCGGTCAAATCGCCGGTAAACCTCAGCCTTTCCTCTTCCACGTTGCGCTGTACGATGGTTTCGAGGCCCGGCTCGAAAATATGGATCTTTCCGCTGTTCAGCGTATCCAGCACCTGCGGATTGCTGTCCACGCAAACCACGTGATTGCCCATTTCTGCAAAACAGGCGGCAGCTACGAGTCCGACATACCCAGTCCCTACGACGCAAAGATGCATTCCGCACACCTCCGGTGTTGTTGACTTCAGTTCCTGATTAACGGTTAACCATCGGGTCGTTGATGGCGAGATGGAATTTATGAGGCTTGTACCATGAAAAAAAAAGTGCTTGCAAGGGGTTTCCAGCCTTGATCCGCCTCTTTTGACGCTGCTGCAGCAAAATCATGAGCCCGAGCCTCCCGGCCCGTTTCACCAGACAAAAGTGGAACGCAACCATAACGTTATATAACGAGTAGTAACGAAATCGTTTTTTTGAATTGCGGGCAGGTGTAAAAGGTTAAGGGGACGGGCGGAGTCTCTCTTTATTTAAGATATTGCCCCATTATTTAAGATATTGCCCCATTTCCGGACTATATAAACACCCAAAACTGAAAGGTCAACGGAAGGAAATGCATCCTGGCATGTGAATTGCTTTGAAATCTTGAAAAAAACATAAATTGCACGCCGGATGATACAGGAGAAGCAAATGGCCTCCGATGACAAAATCCAGGTTGGCGCCGTACTCGTTGCAGGCGGCGGCATCGCCGGTGTACAGGCAGCTCTTGATCTTGCAGACAACGGGTTCTATGTCCATCTGGTTGAAAGCGCCACCGCCATCGGCGGGAAAATGGCTCAGCTTGACAAGACCTTCCCCACCAACGATTGCTCCATGTGTACCCTTTCCCCCAAGCTGGTCGAGGTGGGCCGGCACATGAATATTGACCTGTTAACAGGCGCGGAAGTAACCAACATCGAAGGCAGCAAGGGCAACTTCCGTGTTCGAATCCACAAAACGCCCCGCTACATTGACGAGTCCAGATGCATCGGCTGCGGGGCATGCGCCCGGGTCTGTCCCGTAACAACGCTTAATCAGTTCGATCAGGGGTTGAGTACGCAAAAGGCGGCTTACAAAGAATATGCTCAGGCCATCCCGGCCGCCTATGCCATCGCCAAACGCGGGACTTCACCGTGCAAGGCTGAATGCCCGGCCCATATCAGCGTGCAGGGCTATGTGGCCCTTGCCGCACAGGGAAAATATGACAAGGCCTTAAAGCTGATTAAAGACCAGAACCCTTTTCCGGCCATATGCGGTCGGGTCTGCCCCCACCCATGCGAATCCGCCTGCACCCGGGGAAAGTTCGACGAACCCCTTGCCCTTAAAAATATTGAACGTTTTCTGGCTGACAGGGATCTGGCATCTGAAAAACGATACATCCCGGATTGCCGAAAAACAAATGAGGAGAAGGTCGCTGTTATCGGTGCAGGCCCGGCGGGGCTGTCCTGCGCCTATTTTCTCGCAAGGCAGGGATACAAGATATGTATCTACGAACGGATGCAGGCCGCAGGCGGCATGCTTTACGCCGGTATTCCCGCCTACCGGCTTCCCAGGGACATCCTGAATGCGGAAATCCGGGTTCTTCAGGATATGGGTGTGGAAATCCGCACCGGCATCTGCATTGGAAAGGACATGACAGTCGGTCAGCTCCGGGATGAGGGCTATTCAGCGGTATTTCTGGGGATTGGGGCTCAGGCTGCAAAACCTCTGGGAATTGAAGGCGAAGGTCTGCAAGGGGTATATTCTGCGATTGAGCTGCTGAAAAAGATCAACACCGAAACTCCGCCATCGCTTGGCAATCGTATTGCCGTGATCGGCGGAGATCACGCTGCCATGGATGCCGCGCGAAGCGCGCGGCGAATGGGCGCGGATGAGGTTTTTCTCCTTTTTCGCGGAAGTATGGATCAAATGCCGGCCGGAGTGGAAAAAATCCGGGAATGCGAGGCCGAGGGAATCCGCATCAACCCTATGACAATTCCCGTTCGGATCAAAGGAGAAAACGGCAGGGCCACGGCAGTTGAATGCATGAAAACCGAATACGAAGATCCGGATAAAAATGGTGATAGAACACCGGTCCCAATCAAAGGATCTGAGTTTAGCCTTGAAATCGACGGAATTATTTCCGCCGAAAGCCGCCAACCCGAGTGGTCATGCCTGGGTCAGGAAAGCGCCTGCCGCATTTCCCCGGAAAACGCCATAACCGTGGACCCTGTAACCATGCAGACCGATGACCCCGCCATTTTTGCCGGAGGAGATGCGGTCACCGGCTCCGGCACGGTAATCGAAGCCGTCGAGGCGGGCAAGCAGGCTGCGGTATCCATTGACCGGTACCTGCGCGGAGAAAGCCTTGCCCAGGGACGACCTGCGGCGTACAAAAACACAACCGCCCGGGATATCTCCACCGAGGGTTATGAGATTATCCCCAGACAGCAAAACTCCGCCAGAAATCCCGACGACGCTCTACGTGGGTTTGAAGAGGTGGAGGCCGGTTTCACCGAAGATCAGGCCCGTTCAGAAGCCAACCGCTGCATCAACTGCGGTTTATGTGCTGAATGCTATCAGTGCGTAAACGCCTGCCCTGCCAAAGCCGTTACCCTGGAGACCCATTCGGAGCAAGCCGGGGAAATCGAGCTCTCAGTCGGTGCGGTCGTCATGGCGCCCGGCATTGAGCTGTTTAATCCGGCAAGCTTTGATGCCTACGGGTACCAAAAGTTTGCCGACGTCATTACCAGCATGGAATTCGAACGAATTTTAAGCGCTTCAGGTCCTTATGGCGGCCACATGGTCAGGCCTTCTGATCACAAGGAACCCGAAAAAATCGCCTGGATCCAGTGCGTGGGCTCCCGTGATGAACGTCACGGCAACCCCTATTGCTCCTCCGTTTGCTGCACTTATGCCATAAAGGAGGCCATGATCGCCAAGGAACACAGCGCTGTGCCCCTTGATGCCGCCATTTTTTATATCGACATCCGCACGCAGGGCAAGGATTTTGAAAAATACTACATCCGGGCCAGGGACGAAGCGGGGGTCCGGTTCATTAAATCAAAGGTCAGCAGGGTCTCATCCAATGGCAATGGGCGACTCAGCCTCCGATACTTTGACGGAGCAGGGAAAATACTGGAAGAAGACTTTGATCTGGTCGTACTTTCCGTAGGTCTGCAACCGAAAGCAAAAGCCCATGAAATTGCTGAAAAATGCGGCATTTCACTCGACCCTTACGGGTTTGCGGCAACCACAAGCTTCAGCCCTGTTGAAAGCTCCCGTCCGGGTGTTTATGTTTGCGGTGCCTTTAAAGGCCCCAGGGATATTCCTGAATCCGTAATGGAGGCCTACGCCACGGTAGGCGCATGCTGCAGTACGCTCAAGGATGTGCGCAATACACGGGTGA
>JAGYOT010000141.1 GCA_018399455.1 Desulfobacterales bacterium | reverse complement strand
AGAAAAATCTGCTCCGGCGGAGCGTAATAAAAATTCAGCATATCCCGGCGCGCCAGGGTGACTTTAAATTCCAGGTCAGCGGTTTGGACCGTCATCTCGCCGTAGGGACCGTGATCCGCCATGTCATGGATCCTGCCTGCCAGGACATTGGGAGAGCCGTCTGTCAGCGGATGCCCTGATATCATGATATCCTCGGGGCGAATCGCAATATGTCCGGCGTTCATGGGCGGACGGGCTGACAGCTGAAATGTCGTATTACCGGCGACTGCGCGCCGGTTTTCGAAAAAGACTTTAAAAACATTTGGAATACCGACAAAATTGGCCACAACCGGATTTTGGGGATGGCGCAGAATGTCCATAAGCGAGCCGGTCTGCTCAACTTTTCCCTGGTTCAGCACGGCCGCCCGCTGGCCCAGAAATACCGCTTCAGTGAAATCATGGGTGACCATTAAAAAGGTGGTACGGGTCTCTTGGTGAAGCGTCTTTAAGAGTTTCTGAATGTCATGGCGGGTCCCCCGGTCAAGAGCCGAAAGCGGTTCATCCAGAAGCAGCACGGTGGGGTTTACCGAAAGGGCCCGCACCAGGGCGACGCGCTGCTTCTCTCCGCCGGAGAGGGTTGTTACATCTCTTTTTTTCAGGTGGAAAATACCTGTTTGGGCCATTAAACGGTCAACGTGGTTCCTGCCGGGCCCGATTTTACTGTAGCGCAGGCCGTAAGTGATGTTTTCGATTACGGTAAGATGAGGAAACAGGGCAAAATCCTGATAGACGATGCCAATGCCCCGTTTTTCCGGCGGCAGGCGGGTGACATCCGCACCATTTATCCGGATGCGCCCTTGCGTGACGGAAAGGGTTCCGGCAATGGCTTCCAAAACCAGTGTTTTCCCGGCCCCCGTGGGTCCGAGCAGAATAAAGTATTCCCCGGCGCGAACGGATAAATCCATTGGACCCAGGCGGAAACCGGGCATGTCTATCAATAACGATTCCAGTTCAACCATGATGGCCCCGGCTGGCTCTGGCGGACGCCGCCGGCAGGGCTTTTTCCCGGCGCCCGGCGACGGAGGCAAAGCGCAGGAGGATAAACAGCAGCAGGCAGACCAGGATCAGGAGTACGGACACTGGCTGGGCGTATTCAAGCCCGTAGGCGGTAAAACGCTCATAGATCAAAACCGGTGCCACCATTGGGTGGTAAGCCACAATGATGACCGCCCCGAATTCACTGATGGCTCTGGCAGCGCACAAAATCAGCCCTACCAGCATAGACCGCCAGGCCAGGGGAAAGGTGATCCGAAGAAAAGTGCTTGAGGGAGATGCCCCGAGGCTTCGCGATACGTTTTCCAGCCGGACCGGAATGGCCTCAAACCCGTTTTTGACGGTGTTGATGTAGAAAGGCAGACCAACAAATGTCAGAACCACGATGATGCCCGTCATCGTGCCCATGATCCGGATGCCCGCTTCCTGGATGAGCCGGCCAAACCAGTGATCATTGCCGGCCACGCTTAAGATGGCAATCCCGATAATCGGATGCGGGATCATGATGGGCAGATCCACAAGGCTCTCAATGATATGTTTGCCGGGAAAGGATTTGCGGGCCAGCAGATAGGCAAAGGGGGTGCCGATAACAAAGGCGATAAGGGCCGCCCAACCGGACGTATAAAGACTCAGCCCGATTGAACGGCGCACGGCTTCCTCCGCCACGGCCTCGCAAAGTTCCTCCCAGGAGGGCTCGCACAGCATCTGAAGAAGCGGCAGGACAACAAAACCTGAAACCGCCAGGCAGGAGAAGAGCGACACCCAGAACAAGGGATCCCGGTTCTGCCGGATGCCTCGCAATTTTTCAGTCCTTTACGGTAACCCGTTTTTTAAGTTTTCCCGGGAGATTTTCTTTCATCTCCGCACTCGGAACCTGTGCGGGGATAAACGGCGGCTGGCCCATGGCCTCAAGCGTTTTCAGGCCGCCCTTCGGGTCCAGCAAATAATCCAGAAACGCCACCGCCGCTTCCCTGTGGGGGGCGTCTTTAATCAGGGTCACGCCATAGGTGCAGGATTTGCCGGTTCGGGTAATCCAGGTGCCTGGCCTGTCCCCGCTTACCCTGACCTCGGCCTGCGCATAGAACTCATCAAACCGGTAGTCGACCAGGTTGATGCGGCCGGGTAACCGGATGTATTCAAGATTATGCTGGACTGCAACGGAGAGATACTCCCAGGCATAATCCATGTTGCCGGTTTTTAAAAGTGACACCAGCTCAACGGATTTCGGACGGATGTTTTTTTTGGCGCGGTTTTCGATGAGTGTTTTATATAGTCCCGGCTTGTCGTAATACTTTTCCGCAAGCTTGAGCACCATCAGGCTTCGGTAGCCGCAGGGGTCCAGGTTGGGATCGGAGTGCCCCCATTCCACCCCGTCGCGCATAAGGATTTCATACCAGTTGTCTGTGCTGATCGTTTCGGCATAACGGCTTTTCGGCGTGTAGGCAAGCACCAGCTGGTTGGCGGCAAAGCGGATGTTCCAGGTCGCGTGCTCCGGGATCAGGGTGTTGTCGATCACCGCAAAATCCGCGGATGCCATGATGTCTGCGTTTTTTCCCACCTCGGAGATCAGTCTTGCCATTTTGGTGCTTCCGCCTGCCTCACGCAGCACATCAATATCCGGGTGCCGGGCTTCAAAGGCTTTTTCCATCTCAGCAAAGGGAACGGTGAGAGAGCCTGCATGGAAAATAATCACTTTCTGCTCCGGCCCCGCAGTTGCCAAAACGGAGCCAAAACCCAGCATGCCGGTGACAATGATACCTGTCCACAGGATCACGCAGGCCCCCAGATTTTTCATTGTTTCCTCCTTCCATACGGTTCAGGCGAACTTCTTTTGAACATCAATTATTACGGCATAGTGGATTGCTGGCTAAAGTTCAAGCTCTAATTGTCCTGGAAATGCTTATGAAAAGGCCGGGCAGCCTGTCATGCGCGCATGTTTTCGGGAGGCCGGATACTGGCGGCAGGCCTCCGGCTTGACGTCATGGATACGGCACCGCCACATGGCGGAGCCGGGAATTTTTTCAAGCCAGGGACAGACCGGAGCGTATTGGCGGGTGCCGGGGTATACCCAGATGGCATAAGATACAATTTCCCCGTTCCGGCGGAAGGCTGCGACCCATTCCAATATGTCGCCTCGCCCGAGCTGATGCCACAGTTCGTAGTCCGCATGGGTGAGTTCAAACCGGTAGTCCAGGTTCATGCAGCAGCGACCGCACTGCCGGCATTGAAATGCCTGCATGCCGGATTCAATCCATATGCCCTTGCAATGGCCGGAACCATTGGTGCCGGGATAAGCGCGCGTCTGGAAGATCAGTTCGCATAATCCTGCCAGCTTTGGGAGTTCAGGTTTTTGGCTGTTCAGGGCGTTTAATAAAAGCTCCCCGAAATCTCTGACGCTGATTCTTCTCATGTTCCGTTTGCGGCGGGACGGCGAAGTGATCCAGAGATCTTCATTACGGGCGTCTTCAATAACCGTCCAGCCTGGTCCCAGGACTTGTGTATAAAGGTCCAGAAAAAGACGGGTTTGGGGTGGATACTGGGTAAAATCGGACCGGATGGCACCAAGCGCCTCTTCCGGAGACAAAAAAACAAGGTCTCTGTCGGCCAATGGCCGTCTCCTCCCTGATGTTGAAAGGGAAAGCCGTTATCAGGATTCTTTTCTGGCCCCGGCGAGACCGATGCCTTCCAGGGCGGTTTTGATCTCATCCAAGATCGTCGGGTCATCAATGGTCGCCGGCGTCTTAAACTGTTTTTTGTCTGCAATTTTCTGTATGGTGCCCCGAAGAATTTTTCCGGAGCGGGTTTTGGGTAGGCGTTTGACCACCGTTGCCATTTTGAAGGCCGCCACCGGTCCGATTTGTTCACGGATTTGCGCGACAGCCTCCTGGATGATTTCATTGGTATCCCGGGTAACGCCGGCATTTAACACCAGAAAGCCCACGGGCACCTGGCCTTTGAGAGAGTCCTCCACCCCAAGGACAGCGCATTCGGCGACATCCGGATGCGCGGCCAGCACCTCCTCCATGGCGCCGGTGGAAAGACGGTGCCCGGCCACGTTGATGATGTCATCGGTCCGGGACATGACATAGATGTAGCCCTCCTCATCAATCATCCCGGCATCCGCTGTTTTATAATAGCCGGGGTATTCTGAAAGGTAAGCCTCGATATAGCGCTGATCATTCTGCCACAGGGTAGGCAGGCTGCCGGGCGGCAGCGGCAGTTTAACCGAGAGGGCGCCGATTTCGCCGGTTGGCAGCTCCTCGTTTTCCGGATTGAGGACACGGACGTCCCATCCGGGAACCGCCTTTGTGGGAGAACCATATTTTACCGGAAACGGATGCAGTCCCATACAGTTGGCGGCAATGGCCCATCCGGTTTCAGTCTGCCACCAGTGATCGATGACCGGCACCCCCAGGTTATTCTCCGACCACTGGATCGTAGCCGGATCCAAGCGTTCGCCGGCCATAAACAGGATTTTAAAATTGGACAGATCGTAGTTTTTTATCAGCTTTGCTTCCGGATCTTCCCTTCGGATGGCCCTGTAGGCAGTGGGGGCGGTGAACATGCATTTGACCTTGTGCTCGGAAATAACCCGCCAGAAAACACCTGCATCCGGTGTGCCGACGGGTTTGCCCTCAAAAAGAACCGAGGTGCAGCCTTTAAAAAGCGGAGCATAGACGATATAGGAGTGGCCCACAACCCAGCCGACATCGGATGCGGCCCACCAGACATCGTCCTCATCAATATCATAGATGGCTTTCATGGTCCATTTTAACGCTACTGCATGACCGCCGTTGTCTCTTACAACGCCTTTTGGCTGGCCGGTGGTGCCGGATGTATAAAGGATGTACAAGGGATCGGTCGCTGCCACCGTTACGCAGTCCGCCGGGGTGGCGGAGGTTATTGCCTCCTGCCAGGAGGTATCGCGCCCCGGCGTAAGCGGCGCCTCAACCTGGGGGCGTTGAAAGATAATACAGGCCTCCGGTTTTTCCGAGGCAATTTCAATGGCTTCATCCAGAAGCGGCTTGTATGCGATAACCCGCTGGCCTTCAATGCCGCAGGAGGCGGAAACAATAACCTTTGGCATGGCATCATCGATGCGGGTGGCCAGCTCTTTGGCGGCAAATCCGCCAAAAACCACGGAATGAATTGCACCGATTCGCGCACAGGCAAGCATCGCAATGACCGCTTCCGGGATCATTGGCATGTAGATGATGACCCGGTCGCCCTTTGTGACTCCTTTACCTGCCAATGCACCGGCAAAGCGGGCCACTTCATCTCTCAGCTCAGCATAGGTATATTTTTTGATGGTCTGCGTGACGGGGCTGTCATAAATCAGAGCCAGCCGGTCTCCCCGGCCTCGGTGATCAACGTGGAAGTCCAGGGCATTGTAACAGGTGTTCAATTCGCCTCCGGTAAACCATCGGTAAATTGGTGCTTGGGAAGTATCCAACACCTTGTCCCATTTTTTGAACCAATGACAGTCTTCGGCCACTTCCCCCCAAAAGCCTTCCGGATCATTAATGGATTGCCGATATACGGCGTCGTAGCGGTTGCTCATGACTGACCCCCCTTGCTTGGCTTGATTGGTTGACATGGATTGGTTGACATGGAAAAGAGATATTTATGATAATCGATTTTAATTAAAAGGTAAAAAGAAAATTTTCGGAGTTCAAAACCGGGCATCAATCTATGGCCT
>JAGYOT010000140.1 GCA_018399455.1 Desulfobacterales bacterium | reverse complement strand
TTTTTCAAAAACCCTACCTAATAAAATCAGGTTCTTATATCCCTTCGACGTACGGCGGGTTTGACAACATCCATGAAAGGCTTTTGGAAAGATTTTGATTCCCGGCATGTCGAATCTGATGGGGCGCGGACATTCTCAATCTGACCCCGCTTCGGATTCTTCCAGCGGATCAGGGCTTCTGCGCCATGCACATTCCCTGTACAGATTTGGATCTTGGGCTGGTAATAGAGACATAGCTGCCCCCTGGATAGCGTCTTTTAGTTCCCCGAGAATGGCCAGGTTCCTTTTTTTCAATGGAAACAACCACAAGGATCAGGGAACCTGAGGCGTGTTTTTCGCCGGCAAATCCGGATAAGCTGTCAAACAGGGCGCTTTGGTTGGGCAACTGAGTTAGCGGGTCGTGTCTTGAGAGCCACTTGAGGTGCCTGATATAGGACTTCGCACTGTCATTGGCCGCGCCGCTGAAAAATCCGATCAGGGTAAAAAAACCTGTTCGATACAGCCAGTTGTCGCCTCCTGCATTTCCCCGTCGGCGACGGTCGATCCATTCAAACAATCGTGTCAATTTCATTTGTGGCTGTATTGGATATAAAGGACCGATCCGGGAACATCAGCTTGTGCCGAAGCCGGTCATTCATCAGATAAACCGGATATCCAAACCGGTGTTGCCGCGATTTAGACGCCTGTTGTATCATCACGGAATTTCCGGCGCATCAGTTTGCCTCCCGGCGATATCGGCATGGTGTCACGGAATTCTATAATTTTTGGGCACTTATAGGCAGTCAGCCGCTCCTTGCAGAACGCTCGAATCTCTTCCTCCGTAGCTGTTTCTCCTTTTTTTAGCTGAATGTGAGCCTGTACAGCTTCTCCGCTATAGCTGTCCGGGACTCCGACGATAGCAGCGATTTCAATTTTGGGATGTTCCATGAGGGTATTTTCAATCTCTTTGGGGTATACATTGAAGCCGCCGACGATGATCATGTCTTTTTTGCGGTCGGTAATCAGGATATAGCCGTCTTCATCAATATGGCCGATATCCCCGGTCAGAAAATAACGGTTGCCGGCGATTTCACGAAAAACGAATTCATTGGCTTCAGGTTGGTTCCAGTAGCCTTTCATTACCTGCGGGCCGCATATAGCGATTTCACCGTCGGCCCCTAACGGCATTTCATGAGAGCCGGTTTCCATATCAAGGATTTTGATGTTTGTTCCCGGCAGGGGAAACCCGACCGTTCCAATCTTTCGCATTGATCGGCGAGTCGGGTTGCAGGTCGCCACCGGGGCCGTCTCGCTCAATCCATAGCCTTCAAAGATAATGGCGCCGGTATTGGCTTCAAACTGTCGGCAGACCTCTGACGGCAGCGGTGCGCCGCCGGAAAAACATCCCATCAAGGAGGTAAGATCATATTCATTCAACTTTGGGTGATTGATCAGGGACATAAATATGGTTGGAACGGCCGGCATAATGGTTGCCTTGTATTTCTGGATACTTCTCAGGACCTCTGTATAGGGTGGATCCCCCTCCCGCGGGTCAGGGATGCATACCAGGCGGCTGGCGCTCCAGCAGGCGGACAGCATGCATACGGTCAGTCCGAAACTCTGATACCATGGAATAACCCCCATATAAGTATGGTAACCGCCTTTGCGAACCGGCTCAATTGGACCTTCGGGTTCGTGCTGCAGTCGGGCCCACTCCTCAAGCGCCTTTAAATCGTAGGTTAAATTGCTATGCGTTAATGCCGCACCTTTGGGCATTCCGGTCGTGCCGGCTGTATAGAAAATTACGGCCAGATCCTCCAGGGGGTCGATCTCCAATTCCGGCGCAGCCGGTCCATAGCT
This sequence comes from Desulfobacterales bacterium, assembly GCA_018399455.1. Classification (GTDB taxonomy): domain Bacteria; phylum Desulfobacterota; class Desulfobacteria; order Desulfobacterales; family Desulfosalsimonadaceae; genus M55B175. The sequence continues at coordinate 3,912 of JAGYOT010000140.1, read as the reverse complement.
TTCCATGATGTGATCAAACAGCCGGTGTTCCGGTTTGTGCTGCTCGGCTTTTGGAATTTTGCCCCGCATGCCGTTTAAAATTGCTTTGAATTTTGGCATGGTGGATCTGACGTTGCAGACCACCACCATCTGGACACTGCTATCCTTGATCGCTTCAACGGTCACTGGATATTGTTCCGGATGATCCATACAGAATATGGCCTTTGCACCGGCATCGTTTAACTGGTAGTGCAGTTCCGGACTGGTATAGAAGGGGTTGCAGCTCACGCAGACTGCGCCGGCCTTAAGGATACCGAAAAAAACGATTGGAAAGTGGGCGATATTTGGAAGATTGACAGCGACCCGGTCGCCTTTCTCAATTCCGTTTGACGCCAGAAAATTAGCCAACCGGTCGGCAGAATCCTTGACCTGGGCATATGTGCGGGTTGCATCCATAAATACGGTGTAAACCTGATCGGGATAATCCCGGGCCGCCGCATCAAGGCATGAGAAAAGGGGGCGGCTGTAGTCCTCAATATCCCTGGCAACATTTTCGGGCCATTGGTTTGTTGGCCAGTGAGCTGCTGTCATAATTGTATCTCCTATCAGTGAACTGCATAAAATATTGATATCAATTTATAATATTAATTAAATCAAACTGTTTGTCATGTCAAACAATTTATCTAAATTATTTATCCATCGTTCGGGAAAAAGGGCGCATCAGGTTCATGGCAGGTCTGCGCCCGGATTCGGGTAAAGCGTCTTGGGTGAAAACGGCAAAAAAAGAAGGATCAGAGATTTTTATTTGGTTTAGCTTGCCACGATTGCCGAGAAAAAATCTAAGAAAATTCCTGTGCCGATGTAAGGAAAATATGAAATTTTTTCAATCGAGCCTTTACAACTTCCAGTTTCCGTTATATAGATATATGAATTATTTACCTTAACATGAATAAGTATCGATAAAGGGAAGGAGACCTATGAATACAATTCGGATTCTTATTGCGGATCATCATGCCATGATTCGGGAAGGTCTGATTGCTTTACTGAACGCCGAGGCGGATTTCACCGTGGCCGGCGAGGCCGAAAATACAGACGATGCAATAGCGCAGGCAAAAAGCCTGCAGCCGGATATTATTCTTATGGATTCAACACTGCCGAAATATGTGGACGGCAACTGCATCCGGCAGTTGCGTTCGGCCGCAGCCAAGGCCCGTATCCTTCTGATGGCATCGGAGCTGAGTCAGCAGGAGGTCCGGCAAGCCTTGCAGGCCGGGGTTTCCGGCTATATTCTGAAAGTGTCATCTTTTTCAGAGCTGGTGGCCGCCATCCATGATGTTTATAAGGGCGAATGCTACTTGAGCCCTGAGATTAAGTCTGATATTATTAATAATTTTTTGAAGCAATCCGACGAAACGACCGTTCATGAAAAATATAATCTATTAACGCGGCGGGAAAAAGAGGTTTTCCGCATTATTGTTGCGGGCCATACGATCAATGAGGTAGCAGAGATTTTAAATATCAGCCCGAAAACCGTTGCCAAGCATCGCGCTAGTCTGATGGAGAAGCTGGAAATCTACAATGTTGCCAGTCTCGTCCGCTATGCCGTAAAAATCGGAGGCATCCTCTGACAATATTGGGCAATATACAGATCAATCCCTATGGATTCAACTTAATTCGGGAACTATTAAATGGACAGCCGGGCTTCAAGAGAGGAACTGATCGGGACAATTAGAGAGCTTGAAGAGGCCAATAAACGGCTTAACACTGCGCTGGACGAGGTTAAACGGGATAACGAGCGTTGGCGCAGAATGCTTGAAAACCCCCGGGACGCCTATTTCGAGGTTGACCTGAAGGGGGATTTTGTTTTTTTTAACGATGCCGTCTGCAATCATTTGGGCTATTCCCGGGAGGAGCTGATGGGAAAGAACAACCGGGAATATACCACCCCGGAAGGGGCCCGGGATATGTACAGGGCTTTTAATCAAATCTATTCGACCGGGGAGCCGGCTGAGATTTCCAATTATGAAGTTATTAGAAAAGATGGCGAACATCGCTATTTTGAATTGTCCGCCCATCTGCTTTGTGATAAGGACGGCAGTCCGGTCGGCTTTGCCGGCGTTGCCCGAGACGCCACGGATAGGGTTAGAACCGAGCAGGCGTTAAAGGATAGTGAAAAACGATTCCGCCGACTCCAGGACGCCACCTTCGGCGGTATCGTGATCCATGACAAGGGCCGCGTTGTGGACTGCAACATGGAGCTGTGCCGGATATCGGGCTATACCTATGAAGAATTGCTCGGTATAGATGGAACCAGACTTTTTGCCCCCGAGTGGCGCAACGTGCTCGAAGAGCATATGAAGGAAGAAAAGGACCATGATTATGATCTTGTCGGCATTCGGAAGGATGGACGCCGAATTCCGCTCGAGATCCGGAGCAAGGCCCTCCCGTATGATGGTAAAACCCTTCGTGTCGCTGAGTTAAGGGATATCACCCAGCGTAAGAAAACCGAAGAGGCCCTGCGCAAAAGCCGCATCCGATACCGGGAGCTTTACAAGCAGGCCCACGAGTCAGAGGAGCTGTACCAGTCGCTTCTGGATTCCTCACCCGATGCCATTGTGCTTTTCAATTCGGACCAGGCGGTCCAGTACATAAACCAGTCTTTTTCCCGGATGTTCGGATGGGACGAGAGCGTGCTGCACAAAAATCCGGGGGTCTATATCCCGCGCCCCCAGAGAAAAGACTTTTATGAGATGATCCAGGGTGTGGTCGAAACAGGAAACCCGGTTCAGGGCAGGGAAGCCCAGGCCTTGACCCGGGACGGGCGGTTTCTTGATGTCAGCCTCAGTGCGGCCAGATACCTTGATTACAAGGGATACCCGGCCGGCGTCGTCATGATTTTTCGGGATATCACGGAGGCCAAGCGTTATCAATGGCACATGCAGCAGGCGCAGAAGATGGAATCCATCGGAACGATGGCCGGGGGCATCGCCCATGATTTCAACAACCTTTTAATGGGTATCCAGGGACGACTGAGCCTTGCCCTGATGCAGGTTCAGCCGGAAGATGAGCTGACGGCCCATTTAAAAGAAATCGAGAGCTACACGAGCCGGGCGGCTGATTTAACCCACAAATTGCTGGGTTTTGCCAGAAAAGAGGCGATGGAAATTGCGGTTACCGATATCAACGAGTTGATTCATAGCCAGAATCTGATGTTTGGCCGGACCTGTAAAAGCATTACCATTGAAGAAGACCTGGATGCGGGATTATGGCATGCGGAGGTCGATGCAAGACAGATTGATCAGGTGCTTTTAAATATGTATATCAACGCGTTGCATGCAATGCCGGATGGCGGTCATTTGCATGTTCAAACCATGAATCAGACCCTGTCGGAGGCCCAAACGGCCCCCCATGACCTGGATGCCGGCAATTTTATCCGGATTTCCATCACCGATAATGGCATGGGTATGGATGAGGCTGTTCAACGACGGATTTTCGAAACCGCGAGCCCGTCAATAATCGTCGTAGCCGGGCCCATCTTGGTCTGCTCGGCAATCCCCTTGGTCGGGGCGTACGCATCCGAGGTGTAGTACTCGGTCAGAAGGCCGATCACGCAACCGGCGACGAGGCCGGAGCAAACGGAACCGAAGATACCCCATGTGACGATATTGAAGGCGGCGAGGATGCCGACCGCTACGGCAATCGCGCCCGTGCTCAGCCACAGCGGTGTGGTCAGGGCCTTCATGAGGGTCTTCATATCGCTTTTATCGCCGCAGCGCACCATCAGACAGCCCGCAATGGAGAGCAGGATGCCGATACCGGCCACGATCATCGGTGCCATAACCCCATTCACACCATGCATCGGGTTGGCTTCGCCACTGGCCAGCATCATCGGCAGTGCCGCGCCAAGGGCCGCGGTAGCGAGGATCGAACCGC
>JAGYOT010000014.1 GCA_018399455.1 Desulfobacterales bacterium | reverse complement strand
GCTGCTTGACCCCGAGGGTGACTTTCTGACTCTTTTCATCAATATCCAGAACCTTCACCTGAACATGCTCTCCGGTTTCATAATACCTGCCCGGATGCTTCATCTGAGTCCATGACAAATTACTGACGTGCACCAGGCCCACCACCCCGTCGAGATCCACAAACAGGCCGTAATCCGTGATATTGTTGATCGTGCCTTCGACCACGTCCCCGACGTGAAGACGGCTCAAGGCCTCCTGCCTGATTCGCTGCTGTTCCTCTTCCATCAGAGCCCGGCGGGAAAGTACGATGTTTTCGTTTTTTTTGTCAAACTGAATGATCTTAAACGTATGCTCAGTATTCAGCCATTCGCTGAAATCACTGATCCGCTTCACGTCCAGCTGGGATGCCGGCAAAAATGCCGTGATCCCCACATCCACGACGAAGCCGCCTTTTTTCTGGGAAACAATCCGCCCTGTTACCGTAGCACCGGTCTCATACCGCTCGGCCAGATCGTCCAAACGCCGAACAGTTTCAACATTGCGTCGGGAGAGCACCGGGTAGCCATCCTCATCCTTTCTGACCAGCAAAACATTGACACGATCGCCCACCTCGAGGTTGAATTGACCGTTTTCATCCAGGAACTCGGATTTGGGGACCTCGCCTTCGGCCTTGTAGCCGATATCGATCACAACGCGTTCATGGTCTATATCCACCACCCGGCCCTCAACGATTTTCCCGGATTGAAAGCCCTGAAAGGTCTGTTCATAAACGGCCATCAAATCATCCATGCTCATATCCGAAAATTCATCCACCCCGGTATCATTCACATCATTTCCGGAAGAACCGGCCGTCATTTCGTTTTTATCGGTATAGTCAACATGCATTGCCCATACACCTCCAAAAGAATTTTCCACTGCCGCCGGCGGTCAAAAAAAGCATCCGCCCCTAAGGGGGCATGATGCTTACGCATTGCGTGATCCACAAACGATCCATCCAGCTTCGACGGCAAAAGCACATCCTGCCCTTCAACCAGGACCGGTCGGCAATCAGGGAATTATTTATAAGTTAACAATAAAAAACCGGATTTCAATAAACGGAAAAAAAAAGAAGTCCGCCCCTGGGCTCCGGGACGGACCGAAGATAGGGGAGAGTCGTCAGAACCGCATGGTAATCTCGATTTCATTGCCATGGATGTTGCTTTCCATGTTAGGATACTTCTTTTTGAACACATGGAGCATGGGTGCGTTTTCATATATCACGGTCGCCGTAAATGCCCTGTATTTATTACCCTTGGCAATTTCTTCCAGAATATCAAGTAGATAGCTGCAAATCCCCATCCCCTGATAATCCTCCCGCACCAAAAATGCCACCTCTGCATGGTCGGAATTCTCTTCGCCGTAATAGGAACCAATGGCGACGATTTCCTTGTGCTTGCCGCGCTGGGCCAGCCCCACGATGCTCATGTTTTTCCGGTAGTCGACCTTGGCCCACTGTTTCTGAATCATTTCCCGCTTAAAGACCCGCTTGGGCTGAAAAAAGCGATAATAGATGCTCTGGTCGCGAAGGGAATAAAAAAAGTTGCGGACGGCAAACTCATCGGAAGACAAAAGCGGCCGGAACTCCATAAACTTCCCGTTTGGCAGATCCAGGTAAGACTTGTAATTATCCAGAAAAATCAAATCCTGCCGACTCGGCGGCACCTGATCGGCAAAGATGTAATGCCGCTTTTTGGCCTCCTCAATAAGGGTTTCCCGGAAGTCGGGATGCGCAATCTGGGTAAGCTCCATGACCCGCTGATAGATTCCCTTGCCGTGGAGTTCAGCAATACCGTATTCTGTTACCACAACATCTACATCGCCCCGGGTGGTGGCAATACCGGCCCCCTCGCTCAGGTGCGAGACAATCCGGGAGACTTTACCGTTCTCGGCCGTAGAGGGCAGTGCAATAATGGAAAAGCCGTTTTTGGCCATTTTGCTGCCCCGCGTAAAGTCGACCTGATCGCCGATGCCGCTGTAGAAGAGATAGCCCTTGGAGTCCGAGCATACCTGGCCTGTCAAATCCACCTCCAGGGCGGAACTGAGGGATATCAGATTATCGTTTCGGGCGATAACATTCGGGTCGCTCACATATTCGGAGGACCGAAAATAGAAAAGCGGGTTGTTGTCCACATAGTTGTAGAGCGTCTCGGAACCCATGCAAAGCGAGGTCACGACCCGGTTGCGCAGGAGGGTTTTCTTGGTGTTGGTGATCACTTTCTGCTCAAGCAGCGGCAGCATGCCGTTGGTAATCACCTGGGTATGGATGCCCAGATCCTGTTTGCCGTTTAGATAGGGCAGAATAGCGTCCGGCAGATGCCCGAACCCGACCTGCAGAGTGGCCTCGTCATCGACCAGCTGATTGACATAATGGGCAATCCGCTTCACCACCGCCTGGTTTTTGGTCGCCGGAATAAATTCCACGAGGGGTTCTTCATGATAAACCAGATAATCAATATCATCGACATGGATATGGCTCTCCCCATAGGTGATGGGCATCCTGGGATTAACCTGGGCGATAACGGTTTTGGCCATTTGCACACCCGCCAGCGTGATATCAACTGAAATGCCCAGAGAACAGAAACCATGAGAATCCGGCGGGCTGACCTGGACCAGGGCCACATCCAGGCTGACCTGCTGGGAATAAAAGAGCTCCGGAATCTGGGAGAGGTAAACCGGAAGGTAATCGATTTTCCCTTCAAACGCCGCCTGCCGCATGTAAGGACTGATAAAGAAAAGCTTCAGGGAAAACCGGTCAATAAAATCTTCCTCATTGACGTAATCGGAAAGGGTTGAGGAAAGCATCTGGTAGATCACAATATCCTGTATGGATCGGTTTTCGACCATGGACCGGATCAACTGCTGCGGCTCCCCGCATCCGGTTCCGATAAATACGCAGGAGCCGTTTTTTATTTTCTCTACTGCCTCTTTAGGGGTTACGTTTTTTTCCGGATACCGGCTGTCAAGCTCCGTCATCGGACCTCCTTATATGTATGATTTCCGGCGTGGCCGTGATATGCAGGGTATGCGCAGGGAGCGGATTTCAGCCGTTCCCGTATCGCCTCTTGATCTTATAATCAAAGAATACCGAAGAATTTCCTGATAATCAATTCCCAACTGCTCTCAAAACGCATTTTAACAAACGTTAAAGGGTATTGACTTTTCCTTCATCCTTCGGCAGTTTTTATAAATAGAGACGATCTTTTGGCAAAACACCGGCCCCGTTTGATGAAACGAGCAAAACAGCGAAGATTTTTCTGAAACAAGCGGTTCCGAATAAAAATAAAAAACCGAAACGTGCCGCAACCCGTCAAAAAATATTGGAAGCCGCCCGAAAAGTTTTTGCCGAGCATCCCTACAATGCCGCTACCATCCGCATGATCGGAAAAACCACCGGCATTGACCATCCCCTGGTAAACTACTATTTCCCTACCGCCGGGCTTTCGCATTATCCAGGGGAACGGGGACGGTCATGCATTAATGCATAATTCTTCTATTAGCCATTAAGCTTCAGGCCGTAGCGGATAACCAGTTGCTCGCCACGCCTCACGGCGCGACTTACAGCTGATTGACTCAATCCCAGCTTCAGACCGACTTCCGTTCCCGTCATATCAAGTTCCCGAACCGCCCAATAGGACGCCACACTTCGCGCAGAGACACGCGAGGGGACCCGGCTCGGCTGTATCATCTTTTCCAACGGAATATCAAATACCTCTGCTGCGCGGGACAGGACGTGCTCAAATCCATATCGCTTTGTCCGGATCAGGTATTTCTGCGCCAGATGCTCTCTGGCAAGTTTTAGCACCGACTCTACATAGTCCGTATCACCTAAAATCCTTTCATCGCCTTTCAGATGGGCCTGCATTCGCCGCCTGGACTTCAATTCCTGCCATCCGCCATTGCTCCGGATCACTCCGCCACCGGTCAGTTCCGGCCTCCGGCCTTGTTGAATTCCCTTTTCAACAAACTGGCGGTATTGCATCCGCGCGGTTTCCAGACCGGTACCGAACATCGAGAGAACAGTATTTGTATCCTGCCAATGCTCCTCCTTCGTCTGCCCCATAATACGGCTGTGTCCGCAATACCGATAGCTATCCAGCTTATTAAGATCCGGAACAATTCCTGCGCGCAACGGATTCAAGTGAATATACCGGACAAGCTCCTTCATATACGGATCGTCCTGGCACAGAATGGATTTGTAACGGTTTTGAAACAAATAGCCGCTGCGATTGTGCCTGCGGTTAAACCCGATCGCATATCCGGTCAGCAACCGCCGCATAACCGTCGTAATTCCGACAAAACCGGTCCTTAAGAGCAGGTGAAAATGATTCGGCATCAACGCCCATGCATAACATGGCGTCATGGTCTCGGAGAGTATATTGCTGAGCCGGGCAACGAAATCATCCCGATCCGTATTGTTCAGGAAAATGTTCCGGCGCTCGATTCCCCTGCAGATGACATGATGAAGCGCGCCGGGCGCATCTATACGGGATTGTCTTGGCATAACCATTCAAATATCAGCTCTGATGAAAAAAAACAATGCATTTATGCATGACCGTCCCCTGATTTTTTTGTGGCAAAGGGAAATTATAAGCGTTAAGTTAAGGCTGCGATGAACACCATAAGAAGTCTTAAAATCGAGCACGTCAAATTCCTCCTTGCGTTGTCGCGTACCCCCCACGGACTCCTGGACATGGCGACTCCCGCCTTTGGTGCTTTGATTTATCTGGGGACTTTTCCTCCGGCCCGGATCATATGGATCGGTCTGCTGACCGCTTTTGCCGGTTATACGGCCGTATACGCCGCCAATGATATTATCGACTACAGATCCGACCGTAAACGATTGACACACCAGGATCCGAAAGCAGCCGGCTATATAGATTCCATTATGGTCAGCCATCCTATGGCCCAAGGCCTTTTAACACTTAAGGCAGGTATTGTCTGGGCCCTTGGGTGGTCCGTTGTCGCCATTATCGGCGCCTGGCTCTTAAACCCGGTATGCGCCCTGATCTTTCTGGCCGGTGCCGCCCTAGAGACGATTTACTGCCTGCTCTGGCGGGTAAGTCCGCTTCGGGCGGTTGTCAGCGGATTTGTCAAAAACATGGGCGCCATCGCCGCCCTTTTTGCCGTCGACCCCCATCCGGCGCCGGGCTTTATGCTGATCCTGTTTCTCTCCCTGTTCTTCTGGGAAATCGGCGGACAGAACATCCCCCATGACTGGTCGGATATCGAAGAAGACCGGAGGTTTCAGGCTAGGACCATCCCCGTGCGCCTGGGCGAAGAAAAATCCGCCGTCCTGGCCTTCGCCTGCACCCTGGCAGCTTCAGCCTTGTGCTTCAGCCTCTTTTTGATCCGTTTTCCCGCCGGTTTGTGGCCGGCCCCCCTGGCCGCCATTGTTTTGTGCTCCGTCCTTCTGCTGATCCCGGGATTCAGACTCTTTCAAACAAAACAACGGGATGCGGCCATGGCCCTTTTCAACAGGGCGAGTTACTTTCCGGCCGCCATGCTGGCGGTTGTCTTATGCTTTATCCTTTGACGGCTCTGCAGGAAACGAAAAAGGCTTCCGGCCCAGGTGAATGGCAGCGATGCCGTTGGTCAGCCGCTTATAGGAGACCGATTCGAAACCCACGGCCCCGAGAATGGCTTTTAGTTCATCAGGCGTGGCAAACATCCGGATGGTTTCGGAAAGGCAGCTGTAGGAATTGCCGGACCCGGCCAGAAGGCTTCCCAGCAGCGGCATGAAATAAAACGAATATCCGTCATACAAAGCTCGAAACAGGGGGTTGACCGGCCTTGAAAACTCAAGGCACATGACTTTTCCCCCCGGTTTTAAAACCCGGTACATTTCGGAAAAGCCTTTTTTGAGGTGGGTTAGATTCCGGATGCCAAAGCCCACCATGGCAGCCTCAAACCGGTTGTCCGCAAAACAAAGGCGCTCGGCATCGCCCTGGACATAGTGAAGCTGCCTTCTGTAGTGTCTGTTCCCCGGACGGCTTCGCCCGGCCTCCATCATGCGCCGGTTCATATCATAGACAAACACGTCGCCATCCGGACCGATCCGCCTTGCGGCATATACCGAGAGATCCCCGGTGCCGCCGCATACATCAAGCACCTGCTGGCCGGGCCTTAGGTCCAGTATCCGCACCGCTTTGCGCTTCCAGAAGTGGTGAATGCCGAAACTCAAAAGCGAATTCATGAAATCATATTTGGCTGCCACCCGGTTGAAATGCGCCTGCACGGCCTTGTTTTTCTCCGCCCGGGCCATCTCACGGAAACCGAAATATGCCGTTCCTGAACGTGCAATGTGCTCATCCATCATCTTTTGGCGCTCACTTCGGCCAAACCATCCGGGTATCCTTAACCGCTTCATCTGGTGCAACATACCTTTCTCTGTCCGGATACCGGCTTAATCATCGCCGGCTTTCCTAAGATGCATCATATAATTCATGGGCTTAAACTTCGTCAAAAAAGCCCGTCCGGCAACAGGCACATAGAGAAACCCGGAGCAGTCGAGAACCAATAAACCCTCTGCCTCAGCCCACCGCGACAGCTGCCGGGGCGGAATAAATTTGTGAACGCGATGCGTCCCCTTTTCCACAATATTCAAGACATACTCGGCCATTAAAATGACCAGAAATGCGCTCATCCAGGTCCGGTTGATAGTGGATAGAAAAATATCGCCCCCCGGACCGGCCAGCTGCCGGCACGCACGCAGAATCGAGCGCGGATCCGGGACATGCTCCAAGAGCTCCATACAAACGATAATATCAAAGCCCCCCGGCATCTCGCCGGCCATCGCCTCCACCGTGCTTCTGCAGTATTGGATGGAAAGACCGACGGCGTCCCTGTGAGCACGGGCGGCGGCAAGCGCGGATTCCGCCAGATCAATGCCGGTCACCCGAGCACCGGCACGGGCCAGGGCTTCCGATAAAATACCGCCACCGCAGCCTACGTCGAGGACGTTTTTGGCGGCGGGATGCGCACGCCCGGCCACATAGGCAAAACGCAGGGGATTGATGTCATGAAGGGCCTTTAGGCTTCCCTTTGGCTCCCACCAGTCGGCCGCGTGATGCTGATCAAACCAGGTGACTTCCTGCGGGTCAATATTGCGGGCATCCGTTGAACGGGCGGCAGGCATGTTGTCCCGGCGCGGGACTGCGCCGGGTGTTTTAGGCCCGGATTTATTGCCGAAAAAGGCCATCAGGCAATGTCTATTCCGGCCTCGGCAAACAAGGGCCGGATATAGGCCATAGAGATCTGGCCGGCAATCTCCGGCATATTGGCATAGGGATAAAGCTCAAGCGTGATATCGCCCGTATAGCCGAGACGCTTCAGGGACCGGAAAACAGCGGCAAGGTCAATGGCCCCGTCGCCCGGCACGAGGTGATGGTGAATCCGGCTTTTGCCGATGTCTTCAAGATGCACATGGCCAACCCACTCAAAGAGCGTCTCCAGAGCACGCACCGGGTCTTCGCCGGCGCAGTAGAAATGGCCGATATCAAAATTAAGGCCCACCCAGGGTGAACGGACATCCTTGATAAACGCCCCGAACTCCTCTGTTCGCTCGATCAACAGATCCGGCTCAGGCTCAACAAGAAGCATCACCCCGAGTTCTTCGGCCAGGGGGGCAACGGCTTCGATCCCCTGGTGAAACCGCCGCGTGGCCTCTTTGCGCGTGCCTTCGTTCAGGGGGCCGCCCGGCGGAACCGAAATGTTTCTGCATTCCATCATCCTGGCAATGCGCAGGCACTGCTGGGTATGCTGAATCCTTACCATCCGCCGCTCCCGGTCGGGCTCGATCCAGGAAGGCAGGTAGGTGTCGCCAACGGCAAACAGGGTAAAGCTGTTTAAATTGGTAACCTTAAGGCCCAGCTCATCCAGACGTCCTTTCACTCCCGCCAGGGCCTCATGGTCATAATCCGGCGGATAAAGGTGCGGCCGGTCGCACATGATCTCCACACCGGCAAAACCCAGTCCTGCGATTTTTTCCAGGGCCTCGTCCAGATTGTAGCCGGTAAATGCATTGGTGCTGTATCCAAATACCACTTAAGCTTCCTCCCTTATCCCGCTGCAGCACAATTGTTCAAACCGGTCCAGCACGGCCAGCTGCTCCTCAAATGTCCCCGCCGGGCTGTCTCCCGCAGATTTCTTGAAATAAAAGGAAAGCTCCGGGACAAAACCGCCTCTGCCGGATGCTTTTGCCGCTGCCAGCCACCGCGACAGATCAAGCACCAGAGGGACCGCCAGTATGGAATCGCGCCCCTGAAGATTCAAACGAAGGCTCATGGGCAGACCGAAGATGCCCTCAAAATCGATTACATCCCAGGCCTCCTTGGCATCGCCGCGAGGCGGGTAATAGTCGATTCGGACCTTGTGGGCGGATTTACCGTATGGCTTCATGCCCGGCGAATAGCCCAGAACCTCTTCCAGGACGTCGGTTTTGTTCTCAAGCTTGGAAGCGGCATGCGCCGGATCCATAAGGTTCTCTCCGTCCGTATTGCCCAGAATGTTTAAGCTGTACCAGCCGTTTACAAACAAGGCCCGGGCCCGAAGCGCCGAGGCCAGTACGACCTTGAAATAGGTCTGGCCGGTTTTGCCGTCCCGCCCGGCGACAGGGGCCCCATTCGCTTCCGCAAGTGCCAGGACCGCCGGGATTTCCACCCGGTTGGGACTGAAATTGACCACCGGCACACCGGCTTCCGCGGCCGCCAGCACATAAGCCAGATCAGGCAGAGGGGAAACGCCGACCCCACCGTATAATGAATCCGGTGTTGGAAAGCGGTCCAGATCGTGGCAGGCTCCTGCCGGCAAAAGATTGACAAAAACCGGAGTCATCCCCGGGAAGGCGGTCTGAAATGCCTCCATATCACCTTTTATCTGCGCCACCTGGGCTTTTAAGGCCATCCCGGCAGACGGCGCCGCTCTTACCGGCACCTTCGCGATCTCTTGCGCATAAGGCGCCCAAATCCCCTTCTCAAGCACGCCCTGTCCGCCAAGGGCCGCGTTCAGGCCGATATCTTTAATATCCCAGCCGGCCAGCCAAAAATCAGACGCACGGCCCAGCTGAGGCAAACACGAAAACCTGCCGGCTGTCATCAGGTACGGGCAAATAAGATCCGGATCGGCTTTCATCGCGCACACGGCCGCCGCCAATGTCGATCCGATCGCTCCCTTGATGCCGGCCGCCAGCATCAGCACGCCTTTGTTTGAATCACCCGCCATAGGCTCTATCCTGTTTTCTGTGACCATCATCGCAATGCTATTCCGCTTCAAAGGAGAGCCCTGCGTTGGTGATCAAACGCTCGATCAGCTTTTCCCCCATAGCCGTGGAAGGCGTCCAGAAACCGCCTGCCGGCTTCGCCTTGGGGACGTCTTTGAGCAGGCACACCGCGCTTTCCCCCAGCATTTTCCGGGTTGCCCCGTAGCCGGGATCCTGATCGCCGCTCACCCTGACACAAAGTCTGTTTTTGGCGTCATCCGTGCCAAGGAATGCCAGCTTGAAAAAGCCCTGTTCCTGCTTTTCCGGTGACGGCCCCTTGCCGGGTTCAGGCAGCAGGGTTCGTTTCATTACCGACCGGCTCGGAGAAAACCGGGCACCCAGGACAAAAAGCCCCAACAGCGCCGTCAGCATGGTGGCGTGAACCCGGCCCTTAAACCCGTGGCCCGTCATCACGGCCTCATCGTATTTGAAATAACGGCCCCATAAAAGGTTTTGTAAGGCATTGGAGCGATGCACAATCCGCGTGTTGGTCACTGCCATCACAAACGGAGCGATCCAGCTTTCCACGTCCGGATCAAATTCCACGCCGCTGACATTGGGCTGTCGAACACCGGTTTGCATGCCTTCCGGTGCCAGTGCGTAGGGATTTTTCAAGATTTTTGCAACGTCCGGGTTCCGCTGCGCCGCCTCGATCTGGCCCAGCATACTGGCTGCCGTCCCGCCTGAAATATAGCCCGTCATGGCCCTGATCCGCATCTTGACCCGGTTCAGAGAATGCCCGAAACGCTTCCTGGCCATGTTCTGCAGAAAAAACACGCCCATATCCGAAGGAATGGCGTCAAAGCCGCAGGAATGGACAATGCGCGCGCCGGAGGCCTCGGCCGCCTCCTGATGGGCGGCGATCATGCAGTGCATCCAATGGGTTTCCCCGCAAAGATCACAATAGTCAGTGCCGTTTTTCACGCAGGCCGCCACCAGCAAAGAGCCGTATTGGGCGTAAGGGCCGACGGTTGAGACCACAAGCCCGGCCTTTTGCGTCATCTCATCAAGAAAAGCCTCGTCGAATGAGTCCCCCACAACCAGCGGCAGACGTTCATCCGCCTGGAGAAAAGCATGGACGCCTTCCAGCCTCCGGCGGTTACGACCACCCAGCGCCAGCCGGACTTCTCCTGTTTTTCCGTAATGCGTCCACAGGTAATCGGCAAGCAGGCGCCCCACAAAACCGGTGGCACCCCAGATAACGATATCGGTCTCCGGCACTTCCGGATGCTTTGTATCTTCCATATCCCGCTCTCAATCCAAACCAGCTAATTTCCAGGTTCAGTATCCATTGTCATAAACCAAATGCCATAAAAAATAATTTTACCACACCCGCTACCCCCAGACAAGCCATCAGACCGCCAAACCACAGCAGGACGAACCAAACCCACTGTTGTTTCCTCTCAGTACGCGCCTTCATCGTCATCCCTTACCTTCCCCCGAAAAATATAGTAGGAGTAGCCCATGTATGCAAGAATGACCGGCAGCAGCACCGCGGTTCCCACGAGCATCAGGGACTGCGAGGCCGGGGCGGCGGCGGCCTGTCGAAAGGTGACGGCAAAAGGCACGATATAGGGCCATATACTGATGGCCAGGCCGATATAGCCCGTGAAAAACAACCCGAAGCTCAGGAAAAAAGGACGATACTCCCTGCCGGCATGAAGATCGCGCCGGATAATGATTAAAAGCACAAGGCTTGCCAACGGAAGGGGAAAAAGGAAAAAGATGTTCGGCACGCTAAACCAAAGCTCCCGTATATCCGGATTCATCACAGGCATACTGATGCTGACAACGGCAAGAAAAAGAGCTTGGTAGACGAGGGTGTAAAGGGCGATTTCACGCGCCCACGCCTGTGTTTCCCCTTCGGTTTTCATAACCAGCCAGGTCCCGCCAAGAAGGGCATAGCCCGCTGTCACGGCCACACCGGTCACCAGGCTGTAGGCATTCAGCCAGTCAAAGGCCCCTCCGGCGTAGCTCCGGCCGGCAACCTCAACGCCCTGAACCAGCGCGCCCAGAATGACACCCTGCATAAAAGCGGCCGTAAGGGAGCCGAAATGGAATGAATAGTCCCAGACGCGTCTGAAACCGCCATGGGCCTTAAAACGAAACTCAAACGCCACGCCCCGGAAAATCAATCCCAGCAGCATAACGATCACCGGGATATAAAGCGCCGGAAGGATCACCGCGTAGGCCAGGGGAAAAGCCGCCAAAAGGCCGCCACCGCCCAGGACCAGCCAGGTTTCATTGCCGTCCCAGAAGGGCGCCACAGAGCTCATCATCCGGTCCCGGCTTTGCTCCGAAGGGGCGATCGGGAACAGAACCCCCACGCCCAGGTCAAAGCCGTCCAGAAGCACATAAAGAAAGATGGCGGTGGCGATCAATCCGTACCAGATGAGCGGCAGATCCAGGAATCCTTCAAAGCTAAACATAGCTGCCTCCTTTCTTTCCGGCTATATCCATGGCAAGGGGCGGCTCCTTGACGCCGTGGGCGCCGTAGGCTTGTTCATCAGTCCCCGAAGTGTCCGGCCCCTGGGCGATCAGATGCAGTATGTAATAGCTGCCGGCACCGAAAATAAACGTGTAGAGCAGGATAAAAGCGGCCAGGGACAGGGCCACAGAGCTTCCTGTAACCGGAGAGGCGGCATTGTCCGTGCGCATCAGTCCCTGCACGATCCAGGGCTGCCGCCCGACTTCGGTAACGAACCACCCGGTCAGCACGGCAATGAAGCCCGCAGGCGTCAGCGCCATGCACCACAGCTGGAACCAACGGTTGTTGAACAGACGCTTTGTCAGGAAAAGAACCAGGGCCATGAGGCCTGTAGCAATCATCAGCAAGCCCAGCCCCACCATGATACGAAATGTCCAGAACACCAAGGCCGCAGGCGGACGCTCGTTTTTGGGCCACTCCTTCAAGCCCCTGACCCTGCCGTTTAAATCATGGGTTAGAATCAGACTGGAGAGCTTGGGGACCTCCACCGCAAAACGGGTGATCTCGGCTTCCTGGTCCGGCCAGCCGAAAAGCAGAAGAGGGGCGCCGTTAGTGGTTTCCCAAAGCCCCTCCATTGCAGAAACCTTGGCGGGCTGGTGCTCAAAGGTGTTTAACCCGTGCATATCCCCCAGCAAAAGCTGCAAAGGCGCCACAAAAACCGCCATGATCATGGCCATCCCAAGCATCACCCGGGCATGCGGGATGTGTCGTCCCCGCCACAGGTAAAAGGCCCCGATACCCCCCACCGTAAACGCAGTGGTCAGGTAAGCGGCCGTGACCATATGGACAAAGCGGTAGGGGAAGGAGGGATTGAAAATAATCTTCAGCCAGTCGGCGGGATACAATAGCCCGTCCGCGCCCACCGTATAGCCTGCGGGCGTCTGCAT
>JAGYOT010000139.1 GCA_018399455.1 Desulfobacterales bacterium | reverse complement strand
CAACCCAATGAAAGCCGGGTGGTGGTCCTTATGACAAAATCCATACTGATTGTTGAAGATGAATCAGACATTCTGAACCTGATCGACTGGCATTTGCGTAACGAAGGCTATACCACGTTTAAAGCGACGGACGGACAGACAGGCCTGGAGCTGGCGGAAGAAAAACTTCCGAACCTCATTCTCCTGGACTTGATTATGCCCGGCATGGATGGTCTGGAAGTCTGCAAATCCCTTCAACACAATATTAAAACAAAAGATATCCCGGTGGTTATGTTAACCGCCAAAGGAGAAGAGGTGGACCGGATTGTCGGTTTTGAGCTGGGTGCGGACGATTACATCGTCAAGCCCTTCAGCCCCCGGGAGCTCATTCTGCGGATCCGGGCAATCCTCAGACGGCATGAAAAAGAGGCCCTGGAAGAGACCATGGTGAAGTATGAAGGCCTGCAGATTGATCCGGACAGTTACCGAGTCTGGCTCCAGGGCGAGGAGATCACGCTGACGGTTACTGAATTCAATCTGCTTATGGAGCTGGTCCAGAACCGGGGCAAAGTTCGTACAAGGGATCAGCTGCTCGACCGGGTATGGGGGTATCAGTTTGACGGCTACGCCCGTACAGTGGACACTCATATCCGTCGTTTACGGCAGAAAATCGGGCCGTATGCCAAAGCCATCGAAACCGTGCGGGGCATCGGCTATCGGCTCAGGGAAACCTAAATGAGATCCATACACTTTCGTACGCGACTGCTGGTCGCCTTCTGGCTGGTTTTAATTCCTGCGGTCTGCGTGCCGGCCATTTATATTTTCAAAACCCTTGAAGGCGAAATTCTTACGGAAACCAAAACCCGGGCGTTCAATCAACTGGAGCTGGCCCACTGGCTGGTCAGGCAGCAATTTCCGTTTAACGATCCGGAAACAATGGATCAATGGATCAGCCGCCTGGGGGATAAACTCGATTACCGCATTACCCTGGTCGAATCCGGGGGCCGGGTGCTGGCCGATTCCGCGATAGCCTATCCAAAAATTGCCGAGATGGATAGCCATCTTTATCGCGAAGAAATCATGGGAGCCCGGAAAGAAGGGATCGCTCAGAACATTCGTTACAGCACCACGCTTAAACGAAAAATGATTTATGCCGCCAAACCCCTGGCCCTTCCCGGCGATCCACAGGCCATTATCCGTGTGGCCATTCCAATATCCAACATCGAATCCCGTCTGTCTTTTTACGCCAACCGGTTCTGGATTTCATTGGCAGCCATTTTCATTCTCACTCTGTTTATCAGTTTCATCCTGGCAAGGCGATTGGAGATTCCCATCAATAAAGTGATCCAGGCATCACGGGAAATCGGGGAAGGCAATCTCGACCGCCGCCTGGAGATCGAGGACAGCCCGGAATTCAAGCAACTCTCTACCTGCATCAATCAAATGGCCGATAAGATACAACACCATATCGGAATGATTGACGAACAAAAACAGGAGCTTGAAGCTGTCCTTGAAGGGATGCGGGAGGGCGTGATGCTCCTGGACAAAAATGGACGCATCAAATCGATCAACCGGGCCCTGACAGGTATTGCTCGATGCGTTCCTTCATGCATCGGCTACCGTCCCATGGAAGTCTTTTTAAACCCCGAAATACAAAAAGCCTGCAACGAAGTGATTGCCGGAAAGCCGCTGAAAAGCCTTCGGGTGGCCATAGAAAACGATATCTTCTACGAGCTCAACCTGGTCAAAATTCCTGATGGCGGAGCTGTGGCGGTATTTCACGACATCAGTGAACTGATCCGCCTGGAAAAAGTCCGACAGGACTTTGTGGCCAATGTCTCCCATGAGCTTCGCACTCCGCTCACTTCCATCAAGGGATATGCAGAAACCTTGATGGACCCGAAACTAAGGGCTTCAAAGGAGGCTGAGACCTTTATTCAACCTATCCTGAAAAATGCCAACCAGATGTCGAATATCGTCAAGGACCTGCTTGAACTAACCCGGCAGCAGCAGAAACAACAAGACTCGCTCCGGCTTGTTCCCGTTGATGCAGCCGAGAGCTTTCAATCAGCCTGGGAAACCTGTATGCCCATGGCTGAACAAAAGAATATTCAGGTGCTCAACCAGCTCTCAGGCCCGGTTATGGTGAACGCGGACACCAATTCTCTCACCCAGGTTTTCAGAAACCTACTGGACAATGCCATACGGCATAGTCCGTCAAACACATCAGTAACCGTATTTGCTATTGACGAATCCGATCATTTCGTTTTCGCTGTAAGCGATGAGGGCCAGGGCATTGCCATGAGGCACCAGAAGCGGGTATTTGAACGTTTCTATCGTGTGGACAAAGAACGAAGCCGCGCTTCCGGGGGTACCGGGCTGGGCCTTGCCATATGCCGGCACGCAGTAAAAGCCATGGGCGGAGAGATCTGGGTAAAGAGCCCGCCGGATGGCCGCTCCAAAGGCTCCGTATTCTTTTTTACCCTGAATAAGGCCGGCCAGAATCAGAACCGAAAAACCTATGACGACAGCGATGGATAGAAGGATCCAGCATGGCAAACGCAAATAAAATCGTAGCGTCTCATCTAAGCTTCTTTTACAGTGATTTCAAGGCGCTTGAGGATATTTCCATTGAATTCAGGAAAAATCAGGTATCCGCTCTGATCGGGCCATCCGGATGCGGTAAGAGCACTTTTCTTCGATGCCTGAACCGGATGAACGATTTGATCCCGTCCACCACGGTTGAAGGTAAAATCTTTATTGACGGGGACAATATTTATGGCCAGAATATGGATGTGGTCCACCTCCGCCGGCGGGTGGGCATGGTCTTCCAAAAACCCAACCCGTTTCCCAAGACCATATTTGACAATGTCGCTTACGGGCTGCGCGTCAACGGCATCAGAGATAAAAAGACAGTGGCAGAAAAGGTGGAAAAAAGTCTTAAACAGGCTGCCCTTTGGGATGAGGTCAAGGACCGGCTCCATTCTTCCGCCCTCGGCCTCTCGGGCGGCCAGCAGCAGCGGCTTTGCATCGCCCGTGCCCTTTCGGTGGAGCCAGAGGTTATTTTGATGGACGAGCCGGCTTCAGCGCTGGACCCCATTGCCACTCAGAAGATTGAAGATCTGGTCCATGAACTGAAAACCCATTTTACTATTATTATCGTGACCCACAACATGCAGCAGGCCGCCCGGGTATCAGACATCACTGCATTTTTTTACATGGGCCGTCTGATCGAGACCGGTGAGACCGAAAATCTGTTTACCCGTCCCAAGCTGCAGCAGACGGAGGACTATATTACGGGCCGTTTCGGATAGTCTGGTCAAGCAAGTATTAACGAATCTGATAAAATCAAGGATTGAAGATGGAACGTCATTTCTTCCAGGAACTGGAAAACCTCAAAATGACTATTCTGAACATGGCCGCGCTTACCCAGCGCGCCCTTGAAAATGCCACCACTGCTTATCTGGAAAGGGATGAACAGCTGGCAAAGGCGGTGATTGAGGGAGATAAAAAAATCAATGAACTGGAAATTGAGGTGGACCAATATACCTTAAAGCTTGTCGCTCTGGAGCAACCCATGGCCCGCGACCTTCGAACCATTATGGGGACAGCCAAAATCAGCAATGAACTCGAACGCATCGCGGATCAGGCCGTCAATATCAGCGAGCGCACCCAGTTTCTATGCAAATATCCACCCCTGGAATCCATCCCGGAAATGGAGCAGTTAATCGACGTTAGCCTCTCCATGGTCAAGAAAGCGGTGGCCAGCCTGGTGAACGAGGATGTTCAGGCGGCCTATGACATTCGGGAAATGGATGACCGCGCGGATCAGTACACGCTGGATGTCCTGCAGACGCTTATTGAATATATGGTTAAGCATACACCGGCTACCGAACGCCGCCGACTCAACACCCGACGTTCAATTCAGACCATCATCATCTCCCGCTGCCTGGAGCGGGTGGCGGATCTTGCAACCAATATCGGGGAGCATGTGGCGTTTATCATCGAAGGTGTCAATATCAAGCACCAGATGATTGAGCGCCAGACATGATGACGAGGCAAACACCGGTTTTCCGCTTCGACCATCTTCAGAGGCCCAAAGATCGTTTCAATTCCGTGGTCTCAGCCTCTGATAAATACCGCCACTGACCGGAAGGAAGATTCTTCAAACGCAGGGTCGCCATGCGCACCCGATGTAGTCCGCACACTTCGTTCCCCACAGCTTCCACCATCCGCCGGACCTGACGGTTTCTGCCTTCTTTAAGGACAATGGCAAAGCGACAGTCGCCCTTTCGGCGAACACGGGCCGGCCGTGTAGGCCGGCCGTCCAGATTCACCCCTTTTGCCAGGGCTTCCAGCGCCGTATCCTGGATCACCACTTTCGTCTCCACCAAATACTCTTTTTCATGGTCAAATGAGGGATGCGTCATCCGGTAATGAAGCCGCCCGTTGTTGGTCAGCAGCAAGAGGCCGGTTGAATCCCGGTCAAGGCGCCCCACCGGGTAAATGCGATGCTTTACGGTCACGAGATCAAGAACGATTTTTCGCCCGCCATGCCGGCAGCTGCTGATATAGCCCGCGGGTTTGTTTAACATGATGTTGATCTCGGGCTCGGCTGATGTGATAACCCGACCAAAGGCTTCCACGACATCGATGGCCGGATCGATCCGGACCCCCATCTCATCCACCACCCGGCCGTTAACCATAACTTTGCCGGCACGGATGTAGGCCTCAGCCCGTCTTCTGGAACAAACCCCGGCCTGAGCCAGGAACTTTTGAAGCCGCATCATGGTTTATGCCTCAGACCTGAACCCGGCAAGCTTTAGCCGTCTTAACCTTTCTGTACAATAACAATACCCAAACACCGCCGATATTGGCCAAAAGGCCAGCCGCCTTCGATGTCAGCTGCGATAATCCGCATTTATTTTAACATAATCAATGGAGAAATCGCAGGTCCAGACAAAATCGGCGTGCATACCCATATTCAGATCGATGGCAATCTGAAACTGCGGCTGTTTGAGGACCTTTGCAGCCCGGGCCTCCGCGTCCCCCCCGCTTGCCTGTCCCTTTCGGACCATCTGGACCGCATCAAACCAAATATCGATTTTTTCAGGGGCAATCGGAACCCCGGCGCGGCCAGCAGCCGCCATGATCCGGCCCCAGTTGGCGTCCTCCCCGAAAATGGCAGTTTTCACCAGGCTGGAATTGGCAACCGCATCCGCTACCTTGCGGGCGGCTTCAGGCGAATCCGCCCCGGACACGGCGATTTCCACCTGTTTCGTGGCGCCTTCCCCGTCTTTTACGAGCATCTTTGCAAGCTCGACCAGCAGACCGGTCAGGGCCGCCTGGAACGCATCGGCCTCCGCTGTGCCGGCAATCCGGACGCCAGAACGGCCATTTGCCATAAGCAATACCGTATCATTGGTACTCGTGTCGCCGTCTATGGTAATGTGATTAAAAGATGCGGTGCAGGCGGTTTGAAGCATCCCTTGAAGGGTCTCCTGGACGATTTCGGCATCAGTCGCGACAAAACAGAGCATGGTGGCCATATCCGGTCGGATCATGCCCGCCCCCTTGGCCACGCCGGTTATGGTGCACGCCGCCCCACCCGCGGATACCTTGCGGCTGACGATTTTGGGCACGGTATCCGTGGTCATGATGGACCTGGCAAAATCCGGCCAGCCGTCTTCAGCCAAGGACCGGACCAAAGCCGGAATTGCGGCTTCGATTTTTTCCATTGGCAGAAGCTGGCCGATCACGCCGGTGGAAGCCAACAAAACAGAGGCGTCCGGAACACCCAAGGCTT
>JAGYOT010000138.1 GCA_018399455.1 Desulfobacterales bacterium | reverse complement strand
AGTTTTTTGATAAAAGGGCGTTGTCCCGGGTTTCAAAGCGAATGTTGGTTTCGTCAACCGCTTTTTGAAATTCAGCGCCGAGGGCCTTTACCTGTTTTTCCATGGCCCCGGCATCTTCAAGGAAAAACTTGACTTCGATCTCAAGTGCCGTCATATTAGGAGCCTTTCTGCCTGAACGGTTTCGCTTATCATGCAACAGAACGCGTCTATCGTCAAGCGATGTGGTTTGCCAGTTTTTTCTTGACACCCACTGGTTTTTTCATTAAATATCACAAATTAATCTTTAGCAAGGAGTGGGAGCCATTGAAGAAATATACCTATAGCGCGAAAAAAACGGATAATCAGGGGAACTGGCTGGTGGTGGATGCCCGCGATGTTGTATTAGGCCGGCTGGCCAGCCAGGTAGCGGCCCGGCTTCGGGGCAAACACAACCCGCTTTATACGCCGCACGTGGATTGCGGAGATTTTGTGGTTGTCATCAATGCGGAAAAAGTCAGACTGACAGGCCGAAAGAACGAGCAAAAGATGTATTACCGCCACTCCGGCTATATCGGCGGTTTAAAATCGATTAACGCGGACAAATTACGTCAGAAACGGCCGGAGGACATTATTCGGTTTGCTGTTAAGGGGATGCTGCCGAAAAACCGACTGGGCCGTCAGCTTTACAGGAAGCTGAAGGTGTATGCGGGAAGTGAACATCCGCACCAGGCGCAGCAGCCAAAGCCTCTGGAACTGTAAAACATCTGAACAGTCTATATAGCGAGGGATGAATGGAAAGAGAAAACGTTTTTTATGCCACGGGCAAACGCAAGACCGCAGTTGCGAGGACCTGGCTCAAACCCGGCAAAGGGGAGATTATCATCAATGATAAACCCCTGGATGACTATTTCCGCCTGGAAAATGCCCGGCGCGTGGCCCGGCAGGCCCTTGAGCTGACCAACACGACCAGTGATTACGATATCAAGGTCAATGTCAAAGGCGGTGGAACGCTTGGACAGGCCGAAGCGGTGCGGCACGGGATTACCCGGACCTTGTTCCAGTTGAACCCTGATTTTCGCCAGGTTCTTAAACGGGCCGGATTTGTCAAGCGCGATCCCAGGGAAAAAGAGCGGAAAAAATACGGACAGCGCGGCGCCAGGGCACGGTTTCAGTTTTCCAAACGCTAAAATACCTTCCTTTTCTGTTTCGCTCTATCCTATCCAGGGTGCAGGCATCGCGCCTGCGCCCTTTTTTTTCGATGAAACCCCTATATGCGGTTCAACCCGCGCCGCTGTTTCTATTTGTCTTGCCAAGCCGCCGGCAAACATGGCATAAAACACTTTCAGCAGATGCGAAAGTGAGTGCCGGCAGGAGTCCATGGAACGTATAGACTATTTTGTAAAGCGGTTTTTGTTGATCATCCCGACCTTTTTGGGCATTACGGTCCTTTGTTTTATTCTGATTCAGTTTGTTCCAGGAGGGCCTGTTGAGCAGGCCATCATGAGAATGAAGGGCATCGGTTCGGGCGAGGCCGCCGCTGTCGGGCAGGGCGATGCCGGGTCCATTACGGAAGCTCAGCGCGAAGCCATAGAGGCATACTATGGTTTTGACCAGCCAATCTATAAGCGCTACGTGAACTGGCTGGTGACCCATCGAATCGGTATGCAGATGCCCTCCTACAAGTATCCGCACAAAACCGCCTGGGAGCTGATCCGGGGACGCTTCCGGGTGTCTTTGATTTTTGGTTTGACCGGCTTTATTCTCTCCTACCTGGTTTGCATTCCGCTGGGCATCGCCAAGGCCCTTCGGCATAACCGCATGTTTGATCTGCTCTCAAGCATTGCTGTATTTGTTGGCTATGCCATTCCGCCCTTTGCCTTCGGAATGATCCTTAAGATGCTGTTTTGCGGAACGATTGAGGAATTCTGGGACATCTTTCCCATTTCCGGATTTCATTCGGAAAACTATGCCGATCTTTCCTTTTTCGGCAAAATTCAGGATACCTTCATGCATATGGCGCTTCCGGTGCTCTGTTATGTGATCGGCAATTTTGCGGTTTTGACACTTTTGATGAAAAACTCCCTGATTGAACAGATCAGCCGGGATTACGTCCGGACCGTAATGGCCAAGGGGGGCAGTTTTACCCGGGCCGTATGGGGGCATGCGCTCCGAAATTCCCTGATTCCGATTGCCACCGGCATGGGCGCGATTCTTACGGTTATGTTTGCCGGTTCAGTGATTATTGAGCAGGTTTTTGAAATCCCCGGCATGGGCCGGCTCAGCCTTGAATCAATTGTGGGAAGGGATTATCCGGTCTTTATGGGGATTCTCGCCCTGACGTCGATACTGGGACTTTTGGGCAATATTTTGTCGGATTTTCTCTACGTAATCATTGATCCGCGGATTAATTTTCAAGGCCTATGATTTCCCGCCTGTTTCGCAATCCAATGGCGCAGAAGCGCTATCAGCGGTTTAAATCAATGAAACGCGCCTGCTTATCTTTGTGGATACTGGTGCTGTTATACGGATTAAGCCTTTTTGCGGAGTTGCTCTGTAACAACGTCCCCCTTTATGTGCATTTTGACGGCCAATCCTTTTTTCCGGTCGTCCGGTTTTACCCTGAGGACACTTTTACCGGCAGCGGCCGGCATACGCGGCCGGATTACAAAGCGCTGCAACAATCCCGACAGTTTTCGGAAAATCCGGAAAACTACATGATCTTTCCCCCTTTCCGCTTTTCTCCCCTGGAAGATATCGATCCCGCGAGTATCCCGGTCTCCGAAAATGTGACGGTTGTGCTACGGCCCATTCCGCACGTAGGGAGCGTGGATATCCGGGAAAACTACAGTATTGTCCGCTCAAGTTTTTTCGAATTTTTTATCGGGCCTGCGGGTGCCGGGGTTTCAGAAATGCGGCTGGACCGGTTTTTTGATTTCCCAAACGCATTAAAGCGGGCGCTCCGGCGGCGTTTTGAGAACAGACCGGACAAGTACAGAAGTTTTGATTTAAAGGCCCCTTCAGGCAGGGCGGTCAAAGTTGTCCTGGCCTCTTATACGCCGCGGCCTGAGCCGCCGGAAAGCCTGCGCCTGATGTTTCAGGAGCAGACCGAAAGCGGTCTGCAACAATCAAGTCTCTCGTTTAATCCTTCGCTTGATCCCGTGCCGCCGGTTCCTGAAATATGGGATAAGATCAGCGAAAGCGACAGGAGGGTTCTTCTGAGCCTTCTGCAGAAGCGTTTTGAGCAGTCGGTTGCGGACTATCGGCTTTCGGTGGGCAGGCGCCGGTATGCGGCCTCCTTTGAAAAGGAGGATGTCTGCTTTCCGCATCCGCCCATAGAAGGGCATCCCATGGGCATTGACAGTGCCGGCCGGGATGTATTTGCACGGGTTTTCTATGGCCTGCGTATTTCTCTGTCATTTGGACTGATGCTGGTCGCCGCCACCATGGGGCTTGGAACAGTTACCGGTGCCATCCAGGGCTACTACGGAGGACGCCTGGATATCACGGCCCAGCGGCTTATCGAAATATGGAGTGCAATCCCTTTCTTATATGTGATGATCCTCATGGGGTCAATCTATGGCCGGAGTTTTTCGTTGCTGCTGATATGTTACGGCCTGTTTAACTGGGTGGGGATTTCCTACTATGTGAGGGCCGAGTTTTTAAACCTGAGGAAACGCCCCTTTGTTGAAGCGGCCAAGTGCATGGGCGTGCCCTCCTACAAGATTATATTCAAGCATATTATGCCGAACGCCCTGGTGCCGGTGATTACATTTTTCCCCTTTTCCCTGGTCGGGGCCATCGGCGCCCTGGCAGCGCTGGATTACCTGGGGTTCGGGCTCCCTCCGCCAACGCCTTCGTGGGGTGAGCTGCTGTTTCAGGCCCAGCAGTACCGGTGGGCCTGGTGGTTGATCCTCTATCCGGCGCTTGCGCTTTTTCTGGTGATGCTGTTGGGTGTGTTCGTGGGCGAAGGCGTGAGGGAGGCCTATGATCCGAAACAATATACCCGGCTGGAATAGGCGTTGTTAAAATGAATGAAAGGATAAAGGAAGAGCCCTTGTTGGCAGTCAATAACCTGAGCGTCAGCTTCACAACGGATGAGGGGCGGTTTACGGCGGCCGACGATATCTGCATGAAAATCGGGCGGGGCGAGAGCGTCGGCTTGGTCGGCGAATCCGGCTGCGGTAAATCCGTGACCGCTTTGGCACTGACCCGGCTGATCCCGTCCCCGCCCGGCTGTATTGAAAGCGGACAGGTTTATTTTGAGGGCGTGGATCTGATGACCCGGGATGCCTCTGAGATGCGTAAAATCCGGGGAAATGCCATTAGCATGATTTTTCAGGAGCCGTTATCGGCGCTTTCACCGCTGCATCGGATTGGCCGGCAGTTGGTGGAAGCCCTGCTCCTGCATCGCCGAATGGCAAAACGGGATGCATGGCAGTATGCTGAAAAATGGCTTCGGAAAGTCGGCATCCCGGATGCGGCCGAGCGAATGTATAACTACCCTTATCAGCTCTCCGGGGGCATGCAGCAGCGCGTCATGATCGCCATGGCGCTGATGCTCGAGCCTGCGCTGGTCATTGCTGATGAGCCGACCACCGCCCTTGATGTCACTACCCAGGCACAGATTTTTGGGCTTTTGCAGGACATGAAACATAACTTTGGCTCTCTTCTTTTGATCACCCATGATATGGGGGTGGTCTGGGAAATGTGTGAACGGGTGATCGTGATGTACGCCTCCCGCATTGTCGAGTCGGCAAGCCGGGAGGCCGTCTTTGCCCATCCGGCGCATCCGTATACAATCGGGTTGCTGCAGGCCATTCCCCGGCTTTCCAGGGGACGGAAACGCTTAAACGATATCCCCGGGCAGGTGCCATCACCCTTTGACTATCCAAGAGGCTGTCATTTTCAGGCACGCTGTCCGCATGCCTTTGACCGCTGTCGAAGGGAGACCCCACCGCTTTTTGACTGCGGCGGTGGCCAGAAGGCGGCCTGTTTTTTGCTGGAGGAAAAAGCGGGGGGTGATTGCTGATATGCCAAACCGATCGTTTAATCAGACCGACAGACCTACTGCTGAGGAAAACCCGCCGCTTCTTCGGGTTAACGATCTGAAGACCTGGTTTCCCGTCAAGCGCGGATTTTTTTCCCGTCGGCAGGACTATATCCGGGCGGTGGACGGGATTTCGATTTCCCTATATCCGGGAGAAACCCTGGGGCTGGTGGGGGAGTCCGGCTGCGGCAAAACCACGTTGGGTCGCACGCTTCTTCTGCTTGAAAAACCGACCGCCGGACAGATGGTGTTTAAAGGCCGGCACTTAAACCAGCTTCCCCGAAAGCAGCTGAACCAGCTGCGGCGCCAACTCCAGGTAATCTTTCAGGATCCCGTCTCAGCCCTGAATCCACGGATGAATGTGATGGATATTGTGACCGAGGGCTTGCTTCAGTTCAAGCTGGTGGAGGGCGACAGAAAAACTCACGCCCGGCGTTTGGTAAAGGAGGTGGGCCTTTCTGAAGACGCCATATACCGATACCCTCATGAATTTTCGGGAGGACAGCGCCAGCGGATTAATATTGCCCGTGCCGTTTCCATGCGGCCGGATTTCATTGTCTGCGATGAAGCGGTAAGCGCACTGGACGTATCCATTCAGGCCCAGGTCCTTAATCTGTTGGTTTCGCTACAGGATCGCTACAGGATCGCCTATCTTTTTATTTCCCATGACTTAAGCGTGGTCAGCAACATCGCCGACCGGGTGGCGGTCATGTATCTGGGCCGGATTGTGGAGATGGGAAATACTGCTGATATTATCCACAACCCCCTGCATCCCTACACCCGGATCCTTATCGCCGCGATCCCTGTTCCGGGGGAAGAAAAGCTTAAACAGCGGGT
>JAGYOT010000137.1 GCA_018399455.1 Desulfobacterales bacterium | reverse complement strand
TCTACAACGTCGAGGAGCTAAGAGTCGTGGCGGCCCGGGGGCTTGCAGCAAGTCTGGTCAATCAGGTACTGATCGAAGAATCGGTACTCGGCTGGGAGGAGCTTGAGCTTGAAGTGGTGCGGGATGCAAAAAACCAAATCGTAACCGTATGCTTCATTGAAAACGTTGATGCCATGGGCGTGCATACCGGGGATTCTTACTGTACGGCGCCGATGTTGACAATTGATCGGGAGCTGCAGAAGTGTCTTCAAAACTATTCATACGCCATTGTGGAGGCTATCGAGGTTATCGGGGGGACCAATATCCAGTTCGCCCATGATCCCAAAACCGGTCGCGTTGTGGTCATTGAGATTAATCCCAGGACCTCGCGGTCCTCTGCACTGGCATCCAAAGCTACGGGTTTTCCGATTGCCTA
Source organism: Desulfobacterales bacterium (assembly GCA_018399455.1). Taxonomy (GTDB): domain Bacteria; phylum Desulfobacterota; class Desulfobacteria; order Desulfobacterales; family Desulfosalsimonadaceae; genus M55B175. The sequence continues at coordinate 5,463 of JAGYOT010000137.1, read as the reverse complement.
TGTATCCTCACTTCTGGCAGGCGGTTTGACACTGGATGAAATTCCTTACTGGCGGGATGGGACGCTTGACAAGTATACGCCGGACGCGGACTACGTTGTGGTTAAATTTGCCCGCTGGGCATTTGAAAAGTTCGAAGGTGTTGAGGACAAGCTGGGTACGCAGATGCGGGCGGTGGGCGAGGTAATGAGCATCGGCAAGAACTACAAGGAAGCCCTGCAGAAAGCCATCCGGTCGCTTGAAAACGACCGCTACGGGCTTGGTTTTGCCAGTGATTTCAATCAGAAATCACTGGATGAGCTTTTGATGCTGTTGAATATTCCTACCAGTGAACGCCAGTTTATGATGTACGAGGCCCTTAGAAAGGGAGCGTCCGTTGATACGCTTTACGAGAAAACCTACATCAAACCCTGGTTTATCGAACAGATGAAGGAGCTGGTTGAACTGGAGGAGAAAATTCTGGCTTACAAGGCGACGATGCCGCCTGATGCGCTTTTGATACAGGCCAAAAAAGACGGTTTTGCCGATAAATATCTTTCTCAGCTGTTGGAGGTGCCGGAGGTTGAAATCCGGGAGAAACGCAAGGCGCTCGGCATGGTCGAGGCCTGGGAATCGGTGCCGGTAAGCGGCGTGGAAAATGCGGCCTACTACTATTCCACTTATAACGCAAAAGACAAGGTGGCCGTAAGCAGCCGCAAAAAGATCATGGTGCTGGGCGGCGGACCCAACCGTATCGGTCAGGGCATCGAGTTTGACTACTGCTGCGTTCATGCCGCTTTTGCCATCCGCGATGCAGGCTATGAGTCCATTATGGTCAACTGCAATCCGGAAACGGTGTCGACCGATTACGATACTTCCGATAAACTCTATTTCGAGCCCCTGACGGTGGAGGATGTTTTAAGCATTTATGAGAAGGAAAAGCCAGATGGCATGATTGTTCAGTTCGGCGGGCAGACGCCCTTAAATATCGCCAGGGAGTTGTCCGATGCCGGGGTTAACATCCTTGGCACCTCGCCCGAGACCATCGAGCAGGCCGAAGATCGCGACTGCTTCCGCCAGTTTATGAAAAAGCTGGGAATCCCCCAGCCCGAATCGGATATGGCTTGCTCGGAGGCCGAGGCGATCGATGTTGCCCGGCGAATCGGCTACCCTCTGATGGTCAGGCCTTCTTACGTGCTGGGCGGGCGCGCCATGATGATCGTTCATGATGAGGACATGCTTAAACGCTACATGGCTTTAGCTGTCAGCGTATCCCGGGAGCGGCCGATTCTGATCGACAAGTTTTTGGAAAACGCGATTGAGGCTGAAGCCGATGCAATCGCCGACGGAACCGATGCCTTTGTTCCCGCTGTCATGGAGCATATCGAACTGGCGGGCGTGCATTCCGGGGATTCGGCCTGTGTTATTCCGCCGGTAAGCATACCGCCAAAGCATGTTGAGACCATCAACGACTATACCCGGAGAATTGCCATGGAGCTGGGCGTTGTCGGGCTGATGAATATTCAGTATGCCATTGCCGATGACATGGTCTATATTATTGAGGCCAATCCCCGGGCGTCGCGAACTGTGCCCCTGGTGTCCAAGGTCTGTAATGTGTCTATGGCCCGTATTGCCACCCAGATCCTGCTGGGACGGGCATTGCCGGATTTTGGTCTGAAGCGAAACCTGATTCTCCATTACGGTGTCAAGGAAGCGGTTTTTCCTTTTAACATGTTTCACGAGGTCGATCCTCTGCTGGGTCCGGAAATGCGCTCCACGGGCGAGGTCCTGGGCATGGCGGACTCTTTCGGACTGGCGTTTTTCAAGGCTCAGGAGGCCACCAAAGTGCCCTTGCCACTTGGAGGAACCGTCCTGATCACTGTTGCGGATGCGGACAAAACTGCGATTTTGGAGCCGGCAAGGCTGTTTACCAGTCTGAACTTCAAGATCCAGGCGACCAGGGGGACCCATGCGTTTCTGGGCCAGAACGGCATCGTCTCCGAGTCGGTTAAAAAGCTGGGATACGGCCGGCCTGATATCGTGGACGGGATTAAAAACGGCCAGGTCCAGCTAGTGCTAAACACCCCCTCCGGACGGGAAAGTCAGGATGACGACTCCTATATCCGCAAGGCGGCGATAAACTACAAAGTGCCCTATATCACGACCACAGCAGCCGCCATGGCGGCTGCCAAGGGAATCCGGGCCCGGCGGGAAGGGGCGGCTCTGCCCAAGAGCCTGCAGGAACATCATGCGGATATCCGATAGAAAAGCTTGAAAAGGAGACCGCCTGCAATCAACCATTTCATGGCAAATTGTCAATTGCAGGGGTTTGTACACTCTGTTAGGGCTTTCCGGCTTATGCTTTTTTGTCTTCTCCCGAGGCTTCCGAGCTCATCGGCCTCAGCTCCTCATGGGCTTTGATAATAATGTCCCGCACCATCTCGGCCGTATCCTCGACCGGGAGATGGGCGAAGGACTCATAGGCAATGGCCGGAAGAACCCTGATGCGGATGTCATGCCGGCCGTGGAAGTTCATGCTGTACTTGGGAAGCGCAGAGTTGGTGCCGGCAATGACAACGGGTGAAATCGGAGCCTTCATCTCATGGGCCACAATAAAGGCTCCCGGTTTGAAGGCTCTGATCCGGCCGTCAGGGGAACGGGTGCCTTCGGGAAAAATCAGCACCGAGCTGCCTCCGGCAAGCGCGCTCTTGCAGTCCTTCAGCATTTGGGCCACGCTTTTTCTGTCCCCGCGCGTGAGGCGAATGTATTTGTTCAAATACATATTCCAGCCGATCAGCGGAATTTTAAATATTTCGATTTTGGATACGAACTTGAAGTGGAAAAACAGATTGAAAATGACCAGGATGTCGAGAAGGGACTGATGGTTGGAGACGACGACATGGGGTGCTTTGCGTGGCAGGTGTTCCCGCCCTTCGATTTTGATCCGCCAGGCCGGGATAATCCAGGTATAGAGGGCCGCCCAGAAACAGGTAAGCTGCTGCAATACCACCTGCCGGCGGTCGAACGGCCAGGTCAGTATGCGGATCAGGACGGCAATTAAAAAAAAGATGACTGAGGTCACCCCGACAAAAACAAACCAGCTAACAGCGATGAGGCGATTTTTCATGGCGGCTGTCCTTCCCGTGTCAGTGCCGGGTGCTGTGGCCCGGTGAGAATCATTTTTCCAGTTCGATAATCTCCGGTGTCACTCTGGCACCGGCAATATGAAGAAAACCCAGTGTGACGGGCAGCTTGAACCGTCTGGGACCGGCGCTGCCCGGGTTGATAAAGATCACCCCCTCTTTTTCCTCTACCGAGGGGCGGTGGGAGTGGCCATAGACCACGACGGACAGGCCGGCCGCAGCCGGATCAAGATCAAGTTGATCACGGTCATGGATAACCCCGATGGCGATCCCTCCCGTTTCAATGATATCAAAGCGGGGCAGATGCCGGAGGCCGTTATGTCTGTCCATATTGCCCAGAACGGCATGTACCGGGGCGATACGGGCAAGTTCATCAAGAATGCCTGAAAAGTCAATATCACCGGCATGAATAATACGGTCCACACCGGCCAGGGCCTCGAGGGCGCCTGGGCGGAGCAGACCATGGGTGTCGGAGATCAATCCTACCTTTCGGCCTACCTTTCGGCCTACCTTTCGGCCTACCTTTCGGCCTACCTTTCGGCCTATTTTCCGGCCTGTCTCCTGGCTGGTTCTCCGGCCGTTCGATTTTTGGGTGGCTTTCATGGCGTCTCCCTTATCGCAGCGGGTGCCGGCAAAAGGCTTTACATTTAATAAATTCCTATATTAAAGATTACATCGATTCTTTTCAAGTCATCGCGTCCGGGTCAACAAGAAAATTGAAAAAATGCCAAAACTTGTCTTGAAACCGTTTGTCAATGGCAGTATTGAGAGGGTCTTTACCCACCCCCGCCGGATTCTGGTCTTTGTTGCGGTGTTGACCCTGTTTTTTGCCTATTGTTTTTTTCAACAAACCCATAACAACCACATCCGGGTTTTTTTTGAATCCGATGATCCCCGTTTTGCCGCCTATCAGAGATTTCAAGAGATTTTCGGCAATGAGGAGTTCGCCGTTGTTGCCCTGGAACATGAGTATCTTTTTACCAACAGGAACATGGATGTCATACGCCGCTTGACCCGGGAACTCAAACGGGTGGACGGAGTGGAGCGGGTGGTGAGTATCACCAATGCCGAGGCGTTTACCGGCTGTAAGGATGCCATCATGCTCCGGCCGATCGTGCCGGCTGGCTGGCTGACACAAAAAAAGATGGAAAGGGCAAAAGCCCGGGCATTTGATAACCGGTTTGTCAGCCGGCATCTTTTGACCCCGGATGGCGGGATGACAGCGGTTCATGTTGAGCTTGAATCTTTGGACGAAGACCAGAAGCGAAAGACCTCGGAGATGATTTTGGCGGCTTCCGAGCGGATTGCAGGAAAATGTTTCACGCTATACTGTTCCGGTCCCTCTTTCGTGGAAGTTGAGATGAACTGCCTGTCTGAAAAGGATTTTAAGACGTTTATCCCGGTGATACTGGTTATTATTTTTATAATGATTGTCTTGTTGCTGCGGCAGCTGCCCCTGGCGCTGCTTTGCGAGATCAATCTGCTGGTGATTCTCTTGTGGGCTGTTGGGTTTTATGTGCTCTGCAAAGAGGCATTCAATATCATCACCAGCACCATGGGCGCCATTTTACTGGCCATCGCCATTGCTGATTCCATCCATATCCTATCGCATTTAAAAGAAATCACAAGAAAATGCGACCTGGCGCCTGTCCCGGCCCTTCGCCTGACCATGGGCAAGGTCTGGTTTCCCTGCCTGTTTACCAGCCTGACGACAGGCGCCGGGTTTCTCTCTTTTTTAAGCAGTGATATCCGCCCGGTGGCGGTTCTTGGCTTCTTTACCGCAATCGGTGTGATGCTGGCCTTTATTTTGTCCGTAATAACCCTGCCACCTTTGGTTGTTGTCACACAAGGCCGGGTAGCCCGGTCCCTTTCCCGGCTGAGGCGGAAAACGCGAGAGAGTGCCAGGAGCGAGGGCTTTACCCGGGGGCTAACGGCCATCGGCCGGTTTGCCGTCCGCCGGAAATGGGGACTTTTTGTCTTTTTTGCAACGGTCGTGATTCTGGCTGTTTTCGGCATGGCGAAACTTAATTTTGAAACCAACACATTTAATTACCTGCCGGATGAAAATCCCATTAAGTCAGATTTCACAGTCATCGAAAACCATTTTGGCGGCACGATCCCTTTTGTTGTATGGATTCAGGCGCAAGGCGAAAAAAGCTTTGAAGATCCGGAAGTGCTGCAACGAATGGATCGCATCCAACGAACCCTTTTGTCTGAAAGCCCGGTTCTGACCCATGCCGTCTCCGTGGTCAACTATCTGAAGGAATTTAATCAGGCGATTCATGAAGGTCAGCCGGCTTACGATTAATATTTACTTGTTTTGTCATAATAATTTCCATAATT
>JAGYOT010000136.1 GCA_018399455.1 Desulfobacterales bacterium | reverse complement strand
GCCCATTCAAACGCTAAAGCGTATATGACAAACGTTTTTTCAATTCCCCGGAAAAGTGTGCTTATGCACCATTTTGCCGGCAAATTTAAAAATAACAATAATTTGATTAAAAACGGAAGCAGAATTATATTAGCTTAATATTTCAGAAAATCAATGACTCCGGGGGTTCAGGCAAGTCGCCCAAAGCCTGATTTTTTTGTGTGTCTGAACGGACATCAAGGGGGCTGATATGACCGACAATTTAAGCTGGGTTAAAACGCACTGTGCAAGAATGGATCATGGCGGCTGTTCTGTCTGGGTCGGCGTGAAGGACAACAGAATCGTTAAGATAAAGGGAAACCCGGACGGGTTTTTGAACCAGGGATATGTCTGTCCCAAAGGGCTTGCCTCCAAGGATCGGCTTACAGATCCCCGGAGGCTGAAGTATCCGCTAAAACGCAAGGGTAAGCGGGGGGAAGGGCAATGGGAGAGGATAAGCTGGGAAGAGGCCCTTGGGAGGATAACCGATAATTTGAACCGGGTGAGGGACTTATACGGGGCCAGGGCGGTAGCCTTTTGCCAGGGCATGCCCAAGGGCATGGAGCATTTCGTGCTGATCAGGCTGGCCAATATTTTTGGATCTCCAAACCTTGTCGCCGTTCAGGATGTGTGTCATGCCCCGCGTGAGGTCAGCGGAATTCATACCTGCGGGTTTTATCCGGTGGTTGATTTTCATCATCCCAGCCAGCTTGTGGTGGCATGGGGGAGTAATGTGACCCGGACCAACGAGGAGGGCGAGATATGCAGCCTGCTTTTGCAACAGGTTCGCAACGGGACCGAGCTGATGGTGGTCGATCCCCGTAAGACCGACCTCGCCCGAAAGGCCAGATATTGGCTGCAGATCAGGCCGGGTAGCGACAACGCCCTGGCCCTGGCCTTTCTGAACGTAATCATCGAAGAAGGCCTGTATCATAAAGATTTTGTGGATAACTGGACCTATGGTTTCGCCGATCTGGCCGCCCGGGTGCAGGCGTATTCGCCCGAGAGGATGTCCGGGGTAACCTGGATAAGCCCGGAGCTCATCCGCGAGTCAGCCAGATTTTACGCACACGCCAGGCCGGCGGCCATTCAATGGGGAAATCCCATCGAGCACAATATTAACGTATTTGACACTGCCCGGGCCCTCACGGCCCTCATGGCGGTGTGCGGGAACCTGGATGTCCCCGGCGGCAACATCCAGGCCAATGAGCCCAACATCGCGAGGCTGGGAAGCTTTGTCCGGGCCGATTTGATCCCCGGCAAGCCAAAAGAGATGATACATGCCTATCATAACACCATACCCAGGTTGATGACGGTTCCCCCGTCTTTTTTTAAAAGAGCGGTTCTCAACGAAACCCCATACCCGATGAAGGCGGCCTACATGCAGTGTACCAATCCCTTACTGACATGGGCTAACAGTCAGGAGACGCAAAACACCTTGGAAAAGCTGAATTTCCTGGCGGTCTCGGACATATTTATGACGCCCACCGCCGCTTTTTCAGATATTGTCCTGCCTGCTGCCACCCAGTTTGAGTTTAACGATATCGGCCATTACGGTCTGGGGCACGGATACATCCTTGCCCGTCCCAAGGTTGTGGAGCCTCCGGATGAATGCTGGCCGGATATGAAGATCCTCAATGAGTTGGGCAAATCGCTGACATCGGGAAGATACTGGTTTGATGATTATGAGGGCTTTCTTGAGGCAGTCCTTGAACCCAGCGGTCTAAGCTACCGGGAATTTGTTGAACAAGGTTATTTAAAGGGAGAGCACAGGTTCGAAAAATACCGGTCAAAGGGCTTCAAAACGCCGAGCGGCAAGGTCGAGCTTGCGTTGAGCAAACCAGAGAAACTCAACGTCCAGGCTCTGCCGGAATTCGTCGGCCTTCCTGAAGCGGAGGACCCCGAGTACCCGCTGGTGCTGACAAGCGCAAAGAGCCCTCACTATCTGCATTCGTCTTATCGATGGGTTGACTCCCTGAGAAGGCTGAATCCCGTGCCCTTGGTAGAGATGCACCCTGATACGGCCGAAGCCCATGGAATCTCAGAGGGCCATGAGGTATTAATTGAGACCAGAAAAGGCGCCATTGTTCAGACCGCCCGTTTCCGGAAAGATCTTGATCCGCGTGTCATATGTGCCGCCTATGGATGGTGGTTCCCGGAGTCAGGCGCGGAGACTCAGTATGACTGGAAACGATCCAATCTAAACATGCTTACCTCGACCCGGACTCTGGGCAGGGCATTCGGCACACCAAACTTAAAAGGGATTTGTTGCCGGTTGAAGAAGAAGTAGTGCCGGGTTTTGCTCATACCTGCACAAGGTCATCTTAAAGCCCCCGCCTGCCGGCTCAGGATGCCGATCAAAGATCATTCTGACAGGCTTTCTCCCGGTGTTTTTCATCAAGCCGCGTTTTGCGACGGGTCTGGGCTTCCCGGTTCCTTCGTTTTTCTGCGTCCGTTTCCGCAATAAGGGGCGGCACGGGGTTGGGCTTAAGGTCTTCGTCCAGGGAGACATACGTCAGGTATGCGGAGGCGATATGATATCGATCGCCGCTAAGCAGGCGTTCAGCCTCAACCCGGGCCCCGATTTCCATGGACGTTTTGCCGACCATATTCATACTGGCCTTGATTACCAGTAAATCGCCGATATAGGCGGGATGGTGAAAATCGATGCGGTCCACGGACGCAGTTACCGCATTGCTCCGGCAGTGCCGGACAGCCACCACGCCGGCGGCATTATCGATTAGTTTCATGATGGTCCCGCCATGCACATTGCCGGCCACATTGGCATCCTCCGGCTGCATGATCTGGGACATAATAATACTGGTTTTCCGAACGGTCTTTCCTTCCATGTTTCCTCCCCCTCAGCAATCTCAAGACTGCCGTCGTCTGTTATATCCATCACCGTGGAGGCTGCCGGCGCGCTTTTGCCGAAGGCGGGCAGGAGGGGCAAACCGTCCCGATCATCAGGACCCAGAACAGGAGCCGGGCGAGCCTCCGTGCATCCCTTAGGGGGGGATGGATCAGTCGCATGGACCGATGCGGTGGCCGGAAAGCGTGTTTTTGATTTGGGAGCCGTAGCCGGGGATGGTCATCTCCATGCTGCCCTGCATATGGTCGCCTTCGTAGGTTATCTCTCCGGTGCCGGTCATTTCGCCCCCCTGGCCTTTGCAGGTGATCTTCCAGGACACCGTGTTGCCGATGGTTTTGACGTCCGTGACCTGGCACTGCTGACCCTGGTTCCGGTCCATGGGCACCAGGTCGTCACCGGTAATACACTGCACATGAGTGGAGGACTGGGCCGGCATCCCGGCCATTTCCGTTTTTGTGGTAATTTCCCATTTTCCGGGCTTCATCTGGGGCCCGGCCCAGCAAAGACTTGCCAAAAGGGTCAGGCACACGATCATAGCCAGCAGGAATACGTTTTTGCTCATCTGAGACTCCTTTTTTTGCGGATTAATATAATTGATAAACCGGCAGGCAATCCTCGGCAATAGCGGATATTGCCGGAAGCTCGCGGTCTTTCTCTGAGAGGATCGGCTGCTCCTCCGGCCAGTCAATAGCAATTGTCTCATCCCCCCAATAAATGCCGTATTCATCACCATGGGCATAAAATTCCGTGCATTTATATACCACATCGGCGGATTCGCTTAGCACCATGAATCCGTGAGCAAAGCCCTCGGGGATAAACAGTTGCCGGTGGTTGGCGTCTGAGAGCCTGGCGCCGGTCCATTGCCCGAAGGTGGGGGATCCTCGCCGGATGTCCACGGCCACGTCGAAAATTTCTCCGGAAACCGTATAAACCAGTTTGCCCTGAGGGTGTTTAAGCTGATAGTGAAGGCCCCGCAAAACGTTTTTCCGGGAACGGGAGTGGTTATCCTGGACAAAACTCCGGTTTAATCCGGCTTCTGTGTATTTGTGCCGCTGATAGGTCTCCAGGAAAAATCCCCGGCTGTCGGTGAAAGCCGCCGGCTCAATCAGCAAAACCGCCGGCAGTGCCATGGGGGTTGCCGTAATCGTCACAGGTCCAGCTCCGAGCGTCTAAAGGTTGAAACCTCGTTTAAATAGGCGCCGTAGTCGTTATTCTGCATATCCGATGCCAGGGCTTTCAACTCGCGGCTGCTGATATAGCCCAGGCGATAGGCAATCTCTTCGATACATGCAATTTTAAAGCCCTGTCGCTTCTGGATGGTTTGCACGTAGCTGGCCGCCTGCTGCATGGACTCGTGGGTCCCCATATCCAGCCAGGCAAAGCCTCTGCCCAAAAGTTCCACTTTCAGGTCGTTTGCCTTGAGATAAGCCAGGTTGACATCGGTGATTTCAAGCTCGCCCCGGGCGGAGGGGGAAAGGCGGCCGGCGATGTCGACCACTTTGCTGCTGTAAACATAAAGACCTGCCACCGCAAAACTGGATTTGGGATGAGCCGGTTTTTCCTCAATATCAATAACCCTTCCCTCTGAATCAAACCCCACCACCCCATATCGCCGCGGCTCTATCACCCGGTAGCCGAAAACCACCCCGCCGGCCGGTGAATTGAAGGCTGAATTCAGGATACCGGGTAAGTTGTGGCCGTAAAAGAGGTTGTCGCCAAGGATCAAGCAAACCCGGTCACATCCGATAAAGGAGCGGCCGATCACGAAAGCCTGGGCAATGCCTTCGGGCCTGGGCTGCGCTGCATAAGCAATGTTGATGCCCAGCCAGCTTCCGTCACCTAAAAGTGACTGAAAATTAGGCAGATCCTGGGGAGTGGAAATAAGCAGGATGTCCTTTATGCCCCCCAGCATAAGAACCGATAAGGGGTAATAAATCATGGGCTTGTCATAGACCGGCAGCAGTTGCTTGCTGGTTACCCGGGTCAGGGGATAGAGCCGGGTGCCGGAGCCGCCGGCCAGGATGATGCCTTTCATCGTTTAACCTTTCAAAAGTGGTACTGCTGTTTAATCCAGTTTCGGTATTCCCCGGTTTTGACCCGATTGACCCATGACCGGTTGGCCATATACCATTCAATGGTCTGGCGAAGGCCTTTTTCTATCGGGGTCTTGGGGGTCCAGTGGAGTTCTGCCTTTATTTTTGACGCATCAATGGCGTAACGCCGGTCATGGCCGGGCCGATCCGTTACATACGTGATCAGATCTTTGCGGGAGCAGCTGAAGTTGAGCCCCGGCATGGTGTCTATGATTTCACAGATCTGGTTCACGATCCGGATGTTCTCGATTTCGCAGCTGCCGCCGATGTTGTAGGTCGCACCGATCTCTCCGTTTTGGAGAATTGCCCAGAGCGCTGCCGCGTGGTCCCGAACATAGAGCCAGTCCCGGATGTTTCTGCCGTCCCCGTAGACCGGCAGCGGCACTTCCGACAGCGCGTTCAGAATTATGAGCGGGATCAGTTTTTCCGGAAACTGGTAGGGCCCGTAATTGTTGGAACAGTTTGAAATTGTGATCGGGAGGTCATAGGTATGAAAATAGGCGCGCACCAGATGATCGGATGCCGCTTTGGAGGCGGAGTAAGGGCTGGTTGGCTGATAAGGCGAAGTTTCACTGAAAAGACCTGATTCGCCAAGGCTTCCGTAAACCTCGTCCGTGCTGATGTGATGAAACCGCCTGATCCGGGATTTTCGCTTTCTCGCCAGTTCCAGTAGGTTATAAGTGCCCAGGATATTGGTATGGATAAAGCTGCCCGGTTCGACGATGGAGCGGTCCACATGGGATTCGGCAGCAAAATGGCAGACGGCGTCAATGCCGTGGTAGTCGAAAATTTTGGCCATCTCCTCCAGGTGGCAGATATTTTCCCGGATGAATACATAGCGGTTGGCGAAAAGGCTTTCGATATCGCTCAGGTTGTCAGGATTGCCTGCATAGGTCAGGCAATCCACATTGATGATC
>JAGYOT010000135.1 GCA_018399455.1 Desulfobacterales bacterium | reverse complement strand
TTGAGAATCAGGGAGAACAGGATAATTGCCGCCGTTGCACTCAGGTTGAGCCAGGAGACGGTTGCCAGGCGGATGCCGAAAAGCGAAATCACCCTGCCGGCACCCGGTTCAAGGCCGCAGGAGTGGAACAAATAGGTGGCAAACGCGATGGCCGCCGCGGCGATGGGTGCTGAAAACCCCACAATAAGGGATATCCATCCGGATAGAAAGCCCATGGGTTTTCCGAAGCTCTCGCGAAGGAATACATATTCTCCGCCGGCACGGGGAAATCGGGCGCCCAGTTCACCGTAGCAGAGGGCCCCGCACAGGGCGAAGATGCCCCCGAAAAGCCAGCATAAAAGCAGAGTCAGGGGGCGGTTGACCTCTGTCATAATGTAGCCGGAAGTGGCAAAAATGCCGGTACCCACCATGTTGGCGATTACCAGCACGGTTGCTGAGAAAAGCCCGATTTCCCGTTTCAGCCCGTCTCCGTTAAAACTGTTTTTCATGTTGCGCGTTTGCCTTTCTTGATTAACCGTATATACGCGGAGATCCGCTTAAAAGCCAAGCGTCAGGGTCGTGCAGTAGAAATAGGAATCACAAAGATCCTTTTTCGGGTACGGGCTGTCGTGTCTGGCGGTAAACATCCAGGGGCCGCCCGCGTTAAGCTTGACCCGGGCGATGCCCTCCGCATTGGTTTCAACAGCCGCCGGGGAATCATGATGATGATCGTGTTTTGCGGGCGCCGGCGTAACAGATGCCCCGGCAAGCGGCTCTCCCTGGAATATCACCTTGAGCGCGATGGTATCGTCTTTTTTCTTACCAGCCGGATCGGCCACAGGCACCAGTTCCAGATCAAACGCGCCGCCCCCGGCCTGCTCCCATTCTCCTTTACCGCAGCGGATGCTGGTCATGCCCGACATCCGGAAGGCTGAGCAGGATACCACGTTCTCCAGGGTTTGCTTGTTGCCGAGCTTTCGGCCGCTCGTCGTGTTGGAGACAAAACCGGGTTTTAAGGCGGCAAACAGCCAGTAAGTGCCCTCCTGTTGCGGGGTAAAGATGTAGGTGCAGGGCGAGAGTGCCTGACAGGCCACTTCGCTGCCGTCCGGGGCAATGGCATAAACGCGTTTAAGCCGGCCTTCTTTTTCCATTTTGTCGTCCGGAAAGTGGTGCCCGAAGCCGATGGTAAGGGTTACGGTTTCTCCCGGATCCGGCGCGGGCTTGTCCGGAATGAGCCACAGCATGTGCGCCTGGGCGGATGCGGCAAAGCAGAAACAAAAAAGTCCGAAAATCATCATGAAAACGTAGTTTTTCATTTGGTAAGACTCCTTTTTTGGCTTGTATCATTAATTGGTTGTTTCGTACCGGTTTGCCAGAAAATCCCCAACATAGAGCATATATTCAAAGCCGGTTTCCCGGCCCCTGATTTTGTCAAGTATGGTATCGAGCGTTGCCACAATGACCTGCTCCTTATCCCGGTAGCCGGCATGGCTTACAACGGCCACCGGCGTGTCCGCCGGATAATGGGTTTTCAGCTTTTCGACCACGGCTTCCATGTTCATGAACATGGTGAAAAAGGCCATTGTGGCCTGATGGCTGGCCAGTTTTTCAATACTGTCCGGCCCGTCATAGTCCTCCCGGCCGAAGGTGGCGGTGAGAATGACGGAATGGGCCTTGATGCCTGAAGTGATGCCCTTCTTAAGCGCGGCATTGGCGGCATTGAAGCAGCTGACACCGGTTACGATGTCCGGGTTGAGGTCTTCAAACGCCTCCATGTACCACATGTTCGGCCCGTAAATGGTCGGATCCCCGCTGCACAGGACCGACACGGTCTTGCCGGCTTTGACGGCATCGCGGATAATCCGGTTGATTTTTTCGAACCGCGCCATTTTTTCGTCATAATCAAAACGCTTGTTCATTTTAAACTGTGATTTGGATTTGCCGTAGACGGCAAAAATCCCGAACCCCGGGTCATGAATTTCCTTGCCCTCAAGCAGATCGGGGAATTTGTTCCGGAGGCGCTCATGACAGAAAACAATATCCGAATCCCGGATCGTGTTGACCGCTTTCAAGGTGATGGTGTCCGGGTCGCCGTTGCCGGTGCTGACCAGGTAGAGCCGGGTGTCGGTTTTTGCAGCCGTGCTGCCAACCTGCGGCATAAGCAGCAACAGGCCAGAGAGGATTACGATAAAAAACCTTCTGAAATCGCGTATCGTCTTGTTCATTGATATTTTTCCTTTATTTGTTGTCAGTTCAATAATGTTTGGATAAAACAAGCGTCGCCCGTGTCGCCGGAACTGCTTGGCTTCTCCTCCTCCTCTTCACATTTCATCACCTTGGCTAAAACGCCATGCTGAGTGATACGCCATAGGTCCTCTCTGTTGCCGGATAACCGCTGACATTGACATAGTCGTTGTCCGTGGCATTGTTTGCAAAAATCTTGAGGACGGGGTCTCTGACCCGTTTCCACTGGTCAAAAAGGCGATAGGAGGCTGAAATGTCCACGACCCCGTAAGCATCAATCTTGACATGTCTCACGTCAAAGATTCCCGCCTCTTCGTCAATGATATCAATCACATCCTGTTCCTGTTTGTCCTGGTACTTGTAATCCATGTGGAATTGGAGTTTTTCCGTAAGACTGTAAGTTGCCCCGGATTTGATCCGAAATTTGGCACGGTCGCTCAAGGCGTCGGCGCTCATTGCCTCCCAGCCCTCGTCCGGGCCGTCATAGTTCCAGTCCACATAAGCAAAACTGATATTCATGGAAAGTTTGTCGGTGAAGTCTCCGTTGATCTCCATTTCAACCCCGTCCTTGCTTACGTCTTCAAGCTCTGCCATCCGTCGGCCCCATGGTGAGTTATTATAGTAATCGGTTGAGGAATCGCCCCAAACCACATAGTTGTCGAACTCGTAATGAGAAAAATCGAGCATTAACATGATATCGCGCCATACGGGACGCTGGAAAATAAGGTCCACGCCATATCCATCTGTGGGGTCGACCTCGACCCCTGATCCCCACGTTCAGACCTCGCAGACGGCACGGGGTGACCATATTTTACTCAATCCCAGCGAGACGGAGGTGTCTCTCAAAAACCCTGCCAGACCGTCCAGGCTATAAGTGGCGAAGGCTTTGGGCATGATTTCATCGTAATCTTTTTCAATATAATCTTCGGGAATATCCGGGTTGGCATAGCCGCCGGTCCGAAAGTTCTCATTGTTCCAGAGGATGGTGCTTTTTTCATACCTTAGCCCGGGGCGGAAACTAAGCCGCGGCGTGATCTGCCATTGGTCCTGGAGATACCATCCATAGGTCTGGACAATGTCCTCGCTGGTCCCCCGTCCCAGATTGGCGGTGTCAAAACCAAAGGTTAGCAGGTGATCATCGGTTATATAAACCTCATCCTGGATTTTCCCGCCCCAGCTGGCCCATTCACTTTCACCGAGCGCTTCGCCGGATGTATCGACATGGTATTTCTGGTCTTCATAAAGCCGGTAAGCACTCAAGGTCCAATTGCCGAGTTGAGTCGGCTGCTTCCAGTTAAAGCGGATGGAATGCGGCTTTTTATCCCTGGATGCGTTTGTGGCCGGATCCGCCCACCTGCGGCTGACTTCGTCCTCTCTAAGGACGGGATAGCTGCCGTCGTAGTCATAACTGCCGTCCGGATCGTTTGCGCAGGCAATGCCGTTGGATTTGTCCGAATAAGAGCCCAGCAAGCTCATGTACCCGTTGTTGGGAAGCAGCCAGGCCATACGGGCGGAAATCGTTGAAAGATCGTATTCACTGTTTCGCAGGTATCCGTCGGTATGATAGTCTTTAACACCAACAACAAAATCCATGTTGCCCCCGCCCCCGGACATGGTAAAAGAGGTGTCATATGTGTCCAGCGAAGCATAGCTGGCCGTGGATTTGAAGTTGATCTCGGGTGTCTCCCGTCTTTTCGGCGCTTTGGTTTTGATGTTGATAACGCCGCCGAAGCTTTTGCCTTCGTACAGGGCGCTGTGGGGACCGGGCAGGATTTCAATGCTTTCAATCTGCTCCATGGGAATCAGGCTGTAATCCACAAAATGCCCCCCCCAATGGCCGCCCAGCTTCTGCACCGCAAGGCCGTCCACAGCGGTGGTGAACTGCCGGGTATCAAAGCCGCGCATCTGGATATCATCTGAGCCGGGGGATAAATCACTTGCGTCCCGGAAATCGATAATGGCCCGATCCTTCAATATATCCAGTACAGTGTGCGGCACCCCGGCTTTTTTATAGTCTTCCAGGTTAATGGTGATTTCTCCGGGCTTGATTTCAATGTTTTCGCGAAGCCCCTCGGCCTGAACCGTCACATCGCCCAGATTTATTTTTTCAATGTCTTCGGCCTCGGATTCCTGCGCCCATCCCTTGACTGCCGGTGCGGCCGAAAAGCATAGAATGATCAAACAGAACAAAACGAATTGGCTGGTACGCCATGATAACATCTCAACATCCTCCTTTTCCGGGATTTTGAACATGCGAAATCCCCTTTGACAAAAGGCGGTTGGATGTTAAAATAAAACTGCCTGCCTTCTGTAAAGAGGGAAGTGCTGGGTGGTGGGGGCGGCCCGTGATCTTGCCGGATTCCGGCTGCTCCCATCTCAACTGTTTAAAAACAAGTCGGTTTTATTCACTGGAACTGTTTTGCTGCCTCCTTTCGTTGCTTGCTGGTTCTTGATCATTGCATCTACATTAACTCAAATATGATGGTAATTGTCATCTGAAGCGTACCCTCAAACAGGTTGGACGGCGGCCGGGGGAACGGGGCCGCGGCTTTGACGGCGTTAACGGCCGCCCGGTCGAGGGCCGGGTGCCGGGAGGATTGAACAACTTCCGCCGCGGTGACCGCCCCGGTTGAATCGAGTGTAAATCCGACCTCCACGCGGCCCTCGATCTGTTTTTTTCTGGCACGTTCCGGATATTTTTTGCGGGACTCGATTTTTAGCCGCAGCATGTCAAAGTAATCCCCGCGGGTCAGATAGTCGCTTGAGACAACGCCGCCGGGCTGCCAGTCCGTGACGCCGGCCGATAGCCCCGAGGTGTCGGGCATGGCGATTCGCTCTGTAATGCTGTCCGGGCACTCCGCATCGACCGGGTCCATCTTCATCTGCGGGATGTGTTGCTTGCGGACATCGATTTTCCTGACGTCGCTGGTCTTGGGCGTCTTGTGCCGCATCCGGGGTTTGGGGATGGATCTCGCCTGCGGCTCCTGTTTGTTTAGCGTAAGCTCGATCACCGTAAGCGCCTGGGACCGGTAAATGCCTGCAATGTGAAGAAAAATGATCAGATGAAGTCCCAGGGAAACCGCAATCATGGCCCGGAGGAGCCAGTTGGGCTGTTTTTTGTCCGTTTCCGCCGCCACGGGTCAAAAATCCTTTTCCGTGGCCAGGCAAAGCCTTCCGGCCCCTGCGGCTTTGGCGATATCCATCACCTTGACCGCCTTGTTTAAAATCACCCGCCGGTCGGATTTGACCACCACCAGCCGGTCCTTCTCGTCTCCGATCATCTGTCTGAGCCGGGTAAACAACTGATCAAGCGCAACCGGCTGATCCATCAGGTAAGCCTTGCCGTTTTCGTCCACGTAGATGGTGATTTCCTTCTGCACCTGCGGGGCGGAGGCCTTGGCCTGGGGGAGCTTCACCTTGATGCCCTCGTCAACCATGAAATTGGTGGTCAGAAGGAAATAGATCAGCAGCATGAAGACGATGTCGATAAGAGGGGTGAGCGGGGCCTGGATCGCGTAACGGTCACGTTTTTTGAAGGTTAATGCCATGGTTTTTTCCCTTGTTATTGACCTTCGTCCGCATAGGCGCGGACCGGTTGAAGCCTCTCCCCCTTGCCGGTGTGGCGTGTCGGTATGCTTCACCTTCAAGCAGAAGGCGATAGGCGTTTGGACCATGC